>DATMEE010000065.1:0-4073 GCA_035557035.1 Phycisphaerae bacterium | reverse complement strand
CTGATTCCCGCCCGAGTCGGTTGACGATGAAGTGCAGCCGGTCCGGGTTGAAGCCCTGCGCGCTCAGCTCCTGCACCATCCGGTCCGTGTTGCGAACACTCGTGACCAGAAGCTGAAGCAGCATGAAGTTGTAATCCGCCGAATCGAGCAGCGCCCGGCCGCCGGAATCGTGCCGCGTCGGGCCGTCCACGACGACGTAGGCGCACATGCTTTGCAGGCTGGTGAAAACATTCGCGCAATGGGCCGCGGTAATCAGCTCGGCCTGGGCGAACGTGTGCGGCCGCCGAAGGACATAAACCCCTGAATCGTGCTTGATCAAGGCTTTGGAAACCATCTCCGGGTCGAGCTCTTCCGGGGTCGAACAAAGATCCGCGACGGTGTATTGTCCATGCACGTCGAGCAGCGTCGCGACGTGCCCGAAGCGAAAGTCGAGGTCCACCACCGCCACTTTCTGATCCGGCCCCGCCAGTTCGGCGAGCTCGACGCTCAGGTTGGTGGCGATCGTCGTGCCGCCAACGCCGCCGGCGCTGCCCATGATGGAGATCAGTTTGCCCGGCGCCTTCGTATTGGGCTGAGTGGTGACAATTCTCGCGACCACCGATTCCAGTTCTTCGAGGTTCAGCGGCTTGAGGAGGTACTCCTTCACGCCCGCCTTCATGGCGCGAAGCACGACATCCCCATCCTTCACCTTGCTCAACGAGAAAATCGGAAAGGTCGTGCTTTCGCGCAACTGGCGCAGGCATTCCAGAACGACGGCCGGATTCGGGTCCAGGTCCGCGATTAGCAGGTCGCACGGAAACTGCGAAACCGCCTGCGGCAACAGGCTCGGTTCGTCCAGTTCGGCGACGATCCGCAAGTAAGGAAGGGCTGTGAGCGTGCGACGCAACTCCGGCGCTTCGGATTCGTTCGTCGTAAACAGAATCGTGCGAATCGTCTGCGGCATCGGCCATCCATCGAGGGCGTGCGACTTTCCCCGGAAATGAGCAGCCCAGCCGAATTCGGCTGGGCCGCACAACGTTCTTCGTCGTGCCGGACGTCCGGGAAACCCTCCGTTCTTTTTCCCCGGAGAGCCGGTGTCCAGCCTGCGGGGACGGAGGATTTTGACACTCCCGTCCCCTTATCGGCCGCCGCGACCGGCCGCTTAACAGTCGGCCGCGGCGTCCGCGGGGGTGCTCCGGTTATTGGATCAGATCCGACTCCGGCCTCGCGGTGCGCGACCACAACATAGATATGATTAAATCACTCGAACTCGATGCTTCGACCACAGTCTTGGATACGCACTTCTCGGACTTCAGACCATCAATGCGGGTCCGCTTCCTCATGCGCCCACAGGAGCCACATGCCGCACAGCACGCGGATGCAGTCCTGAAGGTCACTTGACTTGATGCGTGCGTCGTCAGCGTTGCTCAACCGTCGGAACGTTCCAAGACTCTGAAAGTATTCAATACCGAGCATCTTCCTTGCCGCGGCCGCCTCCCCGCCTCCGCGTGACAATCGGCCATCGATCACATCCACCTCGGCGACGATATCCCGCAGCAGCGCTTGCAGCTTCGACGTATGATTCACGATTCACTCCCGCAATGAATTTCGGCTTTCCCGCCTCCAGCGAAAATGGCAATTCTCGCTAACCACGCTCCTCGGAATACCTACCGAGGCTTTCGCTTTCGCACCGAGCCGCCCACGATCGATCCGCGCACCACCTGCGGCGACGGCTGAATCGAAACGATTCTGGACGCCGGCTCGGCAGCTTCAACGTAATCTGGCTCGACTTCGGCCTGCGGAACGGGTAACGCGCGCGCTGAATTGAAATCAAGCCCCGCCGGCACCACGATTCGCCCGGAGCGCATGCCCCCGCCGCACGTCTGCCGTGGTATGACGGGAAGCGATTTTTCTTTATCCCCGTCGCGTATCTGTTTCTGCCAGAAAATGTGCATCCGACGCCGGCTTCTCGATCCTTCGCGGTAGGCGACCTCTCGAAATTCCAGTGCTCTCCAGAACAGGTTTGCCTCCAGGTCCTGCGCACACCATAACGAGCAACGTTTGGCCTCGGGCGGCAATCTCGCCAAAAATGCCTGCACTAATGCAGTGCCTAACCAACGCCGTTGGGCGTCGTATTGAACGCACGCCTGGTAAATGATCGCATCGGCCGGATTGCGGTAGTAAGACCCCCGCCCGAACAAGTACGACGCCGGCTCGCCGTTTTCAAAGCCGATCAGAAACAAGTGCGTCTCCAATCCCTTTTCCAATACCGTCCGCGGCAGGAATCCGACCGAATCCCTGTGCTTCTTCTGCAGCGAATCCACATATACAATGTCCGCAAGCTCACCCTTGCGAATAAAAAAACGCCGTGGCCCCGGCGATGAATTGTCCGCGTCATTCGACCGCCCGACCGGGTTCGGCAAATCATTCGGGTTCATACACACCGGGGCCACGTTGAATTCATCCAATGGTTAACGGAAAATCGATAAACGCCGGAACGGGACGACCCAAATCGTCAATAAGCTGCCCTTGAGTCCCGTCATAACTCACCCTCAGCGAGCCGCACGGCGTAAATCCCTGTTCCACGAAAACAATCACATCAGTTCCGTTGGCCTCAATCACCTGAGGAACCAATATGTTCCCATTGCACGCAAACCACCCTTCGGGGAGTGTCAGGCCGACAATGCTGAGCGTTCTGGAGAACGTAATTCGCACCTGTGTGTCAAAATTCTCCATGATCGCTGCGACCGGTACCGCCAGCGGCGCGCCATCAGGCAAGGGGAAAGGTGCCAGGATTGGCATACCCTCCTGAGATCGTTCGCACGGCAGGATCAAGTTCGCCCACGACGATCACGGGGGCGGTCGCGGGAATCGATGCATACGTGAGGGTAAACCCTGTCGGTGTTTTGGCACTGATGCCAGTGGGGGCCAGAGCGCCGGGGTTGACGATGTAATTGGGCACTTTGTTCACCGCGACCACGAGATCGGTGGCAACTTCAACATTGTTGCCGTTCACGGTGAAAGTGAGAGTCGCATTCGCGCCGCGGGGCTTGGCATTCGGCTGTGGCCGGCCGCGATGCTGGGGTTTGCGTTCGCGTCGAGGACGTTTGATCATGAAATAAGTCTCCAGAAGAATACTTTGGATTCATTCCGTTCGTTTAATCTCTATTTGTTGCTCAACGTTCCGCCGCGCTTTTCAGAACCCCGCACAGGAGTGCGGGGCCAGTCCCACCGCAGTGGGTTCTGACACGGCTCATAAACTCAAAAGTGAACTCAACTCACGATGGTGAAGCTCGCCGGAGCGCTCCAGGGTCCTTCGAGACCGCGGCGCGTGACCCACTTGGCGAACAGGGTGGCCGTCTTCCCGTTGTCGTCGTGCGCGTATTGCACCCCGACCGGGTTGACCGTCGCGACCTTGATGAAGCGAGCGATATCGGGGTTGTTGTCCTGGGCCTCGGCGATGTTCGCGAAGACCAGGATCATCGCCGCCCCGAAAGGTTTTGCCCGGCTGTTGGGCGTGTTCTGATCGGCGTAGCGCACGGTGTGCTCGCCCATGGTGGCCCCGATGATGGAGAGCAGCGGCACGGTGCTCGGCGCGGGAATGGGAACCGAGCTGGGATTCGTGAGGTTCAACCCCAGGGCGATCTTGTCCTCGGGCGTCACCGCGAAGTTGGCCTTGATGAACTGGGCATAGATGCGAATCGTGGGCATCACCATCGCCTGCACCACGCCGAATTGCGCGACGCTCACCGGCGTGCGCGTCTCCGGCGTGTTGGCGACGAGGTACGCGGCGATCCAGTCGTCGACCATCTGATCGATGAAGGTCGCGTCGCCGGCGGTGATGGCGTAGCGATTGGGATCGGCCACGATCAGATCGCGGAAGTTCTCCAGCCACACGCGACGCTCGGCGGTCTTGGATGGGATGTACGGCCCGGCCATGTTTGAAGCCCCCTTTCCGGTCGGATATGTTCTGTAAATGTTAGGCTACAAATCCCATTTTGTCAAACCTGAATCTCTAGCTGTCTCCGGTCACTAACTGCTTGTATGTCACGGCTTTGTCGCACACGGCTGCAATGAGAAGTCGGTCGAAGAGG
>DATMEE010000064.1:0-13554 GCA_035557035.1 Phycisphaerae bacterium | reverse complement strand
GGTCGATAGCGCGAACCGCATCGCGGCCTCGCGCGAGTAGGCCTTGAAGCCGCTGGCGACGTCGGGCACCTTCAGATTCGCCAGGCGGCTGACGACGTAGCTGCCCAGCGTCTGCATCTTCTTTTTCACCTGCGAAAAATGCGGCACCTTTTCCGGCTCGCGGTCGCCGATGACCAGGTCGGCGCGGCCTTCGACGATGGGCTGCACCAGCCGAGGGATGTCGCCTCCGAAGTACTGGTTGTCACCGTCGGTGTTGACGATGATGTCAGCCCCATGTCGCAGGCAGTAGTCGAATCCCGCCGCAAATGCATGCCCCAGTCCGCGGTTTCCGGTGAAGCTCACGACGTGCTGCACGCCGTGCTCCCGGGCGACGGCCACGGTGCGGTCGGTGCAGCCGTCGTCAATGACCAGGACGTGAATCTCGTCGACGCCCGGGATTTTGGTGGGAAAATCACGCAGCACCGACGGCAGCGTCGCCTCTTCGTTCAGACAGGGGATTTGGATGAAGAGTTTCATGAGTTTCGCTTGTTGTTCAGATTAGCGGCAATGCCAATTCCCCAAGAGCGCGTGGTCGACATCCACGGGGCCTAGGATCTGTGAGCAATTCATTTAGCCGCCCTGTCGCGTTTCACGAGACCGAGTTTACAATGTCCCGCTTCCCTGTAAATCGGCAATCAGCCTTTGGGAGTGAATCATCATGAAGAATAAACACGCCAGACATCCTGCGGATCGAGCAAATCTGATTGACACATGGCCCGACTGCGTTCCGGCGTCCACCGCTTCCTTACGGGCGTGGCTCTGTATTGCGATCCTGCTGCTGCTCGCGGTTCCCGCCCGCGCACAGGATGTCAAATACGAAAAATACAAACTTGAGAACGGCATGACCGTCATTCTGCACGAGGACCATGCCCTCCCGGTGGCCACCATCAACATCTGGTATTACGTCGGCGGCAAGGACGAGCCGCCCGGCCGGTCGGGATTTGCTCACCTTTTCGAGCACCTCATGTTCATGGGCACGCGGCGCGTTCCCGGCAACAAGTTCGACGTGATCATGGAGGAAGGCGGCGGGTCGAACAACGCCAGCACGAGCTGGGACCGCACCAACTATTACTCGACCGGCCCCAGCAGCCTGCTGCCCAAGCTGCTCTGGCTCGACGCCGACCGGTTGGAAGATCTTGGCCGCGAGATGACGCTGGAGAAGCTCGACAAGCAGCGCGAAGTCGTCCGCAACGAGCGACGCCAGACCAGCGAGATGCAGCCCTACGGCCGGGCCGATTTGAAAGTCAGCGAGCTGATGTACCCGCCGGGCCACCCCTATCACCTGGAAGTGATCGGTTCGCACGAAGACCTGCAACGCGCCACCGTGCAGGACGTGAAGGATTTCTTCGCGACCTTCTATGTGCCGAACAACGCCTCGCTCGTCGTGGCGGGTGACTTCGACCCAGCCGAAATCAAGCCGCTGGTGGAAAAACTCTTCGGCACGCTGCCGCGCGACGCCGACGCGCGACATGCGGTCGCCGCGCCGGCCAGACTCGTTGAGGAAAAGCGGGTGACGTTTGCCGACCGGGTTCAGTTCAGCCGGCTGTCGCTGGTCTATCACAGTGCCGGCGAATTCGAAGCCGGCGATGCGGAGATGGACCTCGCGGCGCGCATTCTCGGTTCAGGAAAAAACAGCCGCCTCTACAAGCGGCTGATTTACGATGACAAGATCGCCACCGACGTTTCGGCCTATCAGGCGTCGGCCCTGCTCGGCTCGCTGTTCTATGTGAATGTCACTGCAAAGCCGGGCGTCTCGCTCGATCAAATCGAGGCCGCGACGGACGAAGTGCTGAAGGAGTTCATCGACAAGGGGCCGACCACCGAGGAGCTCGAACGCCAGAAGGCGCAGATCGAATATGAAATGCTGACGAGCCTGCAGAGCCTGCTCGCGAAGGCCGACGCCCTCAACAAGTACAACTTCTTCTGGGGCGAGCCGAACGGCTTCAAGCGCGATCTGGATCGCTATCGCCGGGAGACTGTCGATTCCGTATTGAAAGCCGCGCGCGAGGCACTGACGCCCAGCGCCCGGCTCGTCATGCGTGTGCTCTCCGAGACGGACGCGGGCAAGCCGAGCGGCAGCGCCGACGACGTGCTCGCGGGCCGCGACGAATCCCCGGGAGTGGCGGAGACGAAGCCGTTTGCCCCCGAGGCGCCAAACGTATTCAAGCTGTCAAACGGCGTGGAAGTTCGGCACTGGGAGCGGAAGGAGCTGCCGCTGGTGTATGCCTCGCTCATGCTCAAGGCCGGGGCGCTGTATTCCGACCTCGAGAAACCCGGTTTGGCGTATTTGACGGCGTCAATGCTGGACGAAGGCACGGGCAAGCTGAACTCGATCGAGTTTGCGAACGCGCTGGAGTTGCTTGGCGCATCGTTCGGCGCGAGCGCGGATTACGAAACGGTCGAGGTGGACCTTTCGGTCCTCAAGCGCAATCTGGACAAGGCGATGGACCTCTACGCGGGCGCCGTTCTCAATCCATTCATGGACGAGGGCGAGTGGGCGCGCGTGCATCGGCTGCACCTTGAGGACCTGCGGCAGTCCGAGGACCGTGCCTCCACCGTGGCAGCGCGCGTCGGCGTGGGGGCGTATTTCGGCGACGATCATCCCTACGGCCGGCCGGTCAACGGCGGCGTCGAATCCGTCGACACCATCACGCTAGCCGACGTGAAGCGAACCCATGCGGAAACCTACGCGCCGGCAGGAGCGATATTTTTCATCGCGGGCGACCTCACCGCCGACGAGGCCAAAGCCGCACTTGAAAAGGAATTTGCCGGATGGAAGCCGTCGGGCGATTGGAAAGCGCCGGTGGCCATCGCCGTCGAACCGCCTCCGTCGGGCTCGTCGCGGCTGGTGGTGGTCGACAAACCCGGCTCGGTGCAGACCGTGATTCGCTACTACATGCCGGGGCCGAAGGCCGACGACGCCGATCGTGTGCGTTACGACCTTCTGAACACCATTCTCGGCGGCAGTTTCACCAGCCGGCTCAATCAGAACCTGCGCGAGGATAAGGGCTACACCTACGGCGCGCGTTCGTCATTCACGATGGCGCGGCGGCTGGGCTACATGAGCGCGGCGGCGGACGTGCAGGCCGAGGTCACCGGTGCGGCACTGCGGGAGTTTGTCAAGGAATTGACCGGCATCCGCACGGCGAACGTCTCCGCTGACGAAGCACGAAAGGCAGCCGAAACGAACCGCATGGACATCGTGCAGGGCTTTCAGGGACTGTCGGGTCTGATCGCGACTGCACAGGATTTGGAAAAAAAAGGCCGGCCCTTCGAATCGCTCGCCGCCGATCTCAAGGCGATCGCCGCGGCCGACGCGGCGGGATTGAATGCGCTGGCGAATCGTGCAATACCGCTCGACAACGCCGTGCTCGTCTTGGTGGGCGATCGGACGATCATCGAGAAACAGATTAAGGACCTTGGTCTGCCGCGCGCCGAGTTCCGCACGACGCGCGGCGAGATCCTGCGCTCAGAGGCCGGTTCAGTGACGCCCGTGTCGAGCCGATGATCGACTCTGTTTAGCCGCCGCCGGAAGGTCGCCGGTGAGCGCAGGCGACTTCGTGCAATGATAGCGCTCGGGCGGCGTCAAAATCGCCGGCGTCATCACCTCATCGCGGACTTCATATTGATCTAATTCGATGCTCCGTACGCCATCACCCGGGCCTTGCAGGCCTGGGCTAAACGAGAACGCGGTCTATACACCTCCGGCGTTTCAGGCCAGACCGCGCGTCAGTCAGCGCTGGTCCGGACGATGACGGCGTTTTTCTTGCATTGTGCGGGTTGAATCCAGGTCTTCCTCCGCGGCGCGCGGCGGTCGCTTCGGTGACTTGGATGCGTCGACCGGTTTGTCCTCATTCGCCGCTGGAAACTCCCCCTCCCGGTCCCACAAGTAATAAACCGGCGGCCGGCCGATCAACTGCCGGAACGACTGTGCCACCTGCTCGTCCGTCCATCGGCGAACCTTGCGCTTCGCCTTGCCGTGCAGCGCCCCGGCCCAATCGAAGACGGTCTGCTCGACCAGCGCCCGCACGCGTGGGTAGCGCTCAACCTGCTCGACGAAGTCCGGGGCGAAGGGATCGACCTTGAACTTGCGCAATCGCTCCAGCAGCTTCATGCGTCCCTTCGGAAGCGCGCACGGGCCCACGCGCGTCAGGCCGGCCCGCTCGAAGACCGGGTTCACCTCGCCCATCGCGGCGAGGCACTCGATGAATCGCACGCCGACGCGCGGCAGGGTGTGCCGCACGAACCAGTGGCCCAGCCCGCAACCGCGCACGTCCGGGTGCATGACCAGCCGCCGCAAAATGCGCAGCTCACGATTGAGCCGTCGGACGTTTCTCACGAACCGCCCGCGCGTCGCGAGATTGCGCAGCGAGAGTTCGATCGGGGCATGGGCGAACACCAGGATACCCAGCGGATCGCGCGTCGCTGTTTCGCGCAGCAGAAAGACCCGATCGACGAAACCGAGATTGTCGCGATGGCGATAGTGCATCGGCCCGAAGGCGTGATAATCGCGCACGCAACCCATCTCGATTTTCACCCGGCTCGTCAACGAGGCCGGGCGCTGCACCGGCCGGCGGGGCGACAGAGTCACCTCCTCTCCCGGCCCTTTCAGCGACACGATTTGATCGGGCTGCAGGTCGTCGACAACGTCGTCGTGGGCAGTCGCCGCGATCAGCGACAGGCGATGGCGGCTGATCAGCTTGCGAAGGTTGTGGGCCAACGCTCGCGCCAGGCGGCGGTGCAATATGGCGGTGAACTCGTCACATAGAATCACCGGCCGCGGCGACGCATTGAGGGCCTCACCGACGGCGCTAGCCAGGCTGGCCCTGAAGCGCTCCCCATCCGAAAGATCGCGAAACTGGCGAACCCACAGCCGCGGCTCGCCCAGTCCGCAGACCGTAAGAATTTCCATTGCCGTCGCCAGCGGCCGGCCGGGAGCGACCAAATCGACCACGGCGCGATTCGACGCGCCGCGATTCCGCCCCACCCAGACGGCCCCCGTCGACCTATCCGCCACCGCCTCCAGGATCGAGCTTTTTCCGCTGCCGGACGGACCTCGCAACAAGATGATCTTTCCGGGTTGAAGCGTCAGGCACAGATTGCTCGCCACCGCGTACGGCGCCTCGCGCGGCGGAATGCCATAGTTCCAGCAAATCTCGCGCTTGCGCGCAGACATCGCGGTGATGCCCGGCTCGCGAATCACGCACAGATCGATACGCTGTCCGGCCGCTTCGACAGTTGAATTCCTGTCCGGTTGGCTCAACTTATCAACATTGCGTCGCTCTGAGTTCATGCATCGACTCCCGATTCCGATACCTAACATTGACCTAACACTTGCAAGATTACCATCAGTATTGCTCAAAGTCAATATCGACGATCGTTGGGGCAATCGTCGGATTGTCGCCGCGCAGAATGATGAGTCGCCGCTCCCCGTGGGTTTCCGCGCTGACCCGTTTCAGCGTCGGCCGGCCGTCGATCAGGCAGGCGCAGATTCTGCCCTGCACGAACTCGGCTTCAACGCCCGGGCGGTAGTCCACGAGGATGATGTCGCCGCGTTTCAGCGTCGGCTCCATCGAGTCGAACTCGCACCGCAGGCAGTACCGGCTCGGGTGCCAGAGGTGCCGCAGCACGGGGAACATCTCGAGCTGCTCCTGCGAATCGGCGGGCGGGCCATTCGGAATGGCGCCGAAAAGGGGAAGATCGCGAGTCACCAATGCCTGCGGCGCGTCGTGCCCTTCGCCCTCTCCGAGAATGACCGCTTCCGGCACGTTCAGCGCGATCGCCAGAGTTCGAATGGTCGTGCGCCGCGGCACGCGCTGTCCGCGTTCGATGGAGGACAGGTAGCCCTGGTTCAAATTCGCGCTTTGGGCGAGTTGAATCTGGGTCAGGCCGCGCTCCTGGCGGATGCGCCGGATGCGCTCGCCGATGGAATCGCCGTAGGAATACCGGCGCGCGGTGTTCCGGTTCTCTGGCATGTCGGCGATTGTATCGCAAAGCTTGTTTTCTCGAAGCCGTGTTAGCGCGAATGGATCGACGTGTGGCGAAATACGTTTAGCCAGGTCCGAAGGACCCGGGGGCGAGCGAAGAAACGCCGCGGCAGGTCGTAGTGTGCCGCCCATTCACGACGGCGATGCACACGTCGCACTCAGACGCTGCGATGACAAGATACGGTTCGCGCGCACCCTGCCTCTTCGAAGCGGGCTAAACTGTGCGATCAACTTCATTTCCGTGAGTTCAAATGTTGTCAGTGCATTTCCCGAGTGATAATGTCCGCCCGCATGGGTGTTCTGCAGAACGACCGCTACTCCCCTCCCGGCCGCGCCCTGCCCGCGCCATGGCATCAGATCGCGGCGATTCTTGCCGTCGCCGCCGTACTCGCGCGGACGCCGGACGGCCGGGGCGCCCTGCCCGCATGGGTCGAAATTACTGTAACGCTCGCCGCCTACGCGATCTGGCTGGTGACGCTGCGGCAATCCCAGGGCATGCGCGGAATTTCCCTCGCGATCCCGGGGTTGGTCTTGACCGCCGCGGCTGCGCTCGCGATTCAGCAGTCGAATCCCCGCATTGTTGGAATCGCGACGACCGTTTTTTTCGCTGGATCGCTCTTTATCGATGCGATCGCGAGCGTCTATCGCAGATTCGCGGCCGTGATCGATCACCCGCGCGAACTGTTCTCCGTCCTGCTCAGGCCGTGGCTGGCCTTGATCGTACTTGGCGGAGTGCTGCTGGCGCTACCACTTGCCACCCACTCCGGAGTGCCGGACTATCGGCACAATTTTCTGAACCACGTTCTCGATTCGTTGTTCGCCTCCACCAGCGCGGCAGCCCTGGTGGGTACCACCGTTCACAGCTTCGGCGAAGACTACACTCGATTCGGCCAGGCCGTTCTCTTCGCAATCACCCAGCTCTCGGGAATGGCCTTCGCCGCCGCGGGACTTTCCATCATTCGGCCGTTCCTGTCGCGCTCCCTCCGGCTTCCCACCATTCTCGTCGCGGCCGTGGTCCTTCAGGTCATCGGGGCCGCATGGATGACTTCGGCATGGCACGATAGCGATGCCAGCTCCTTATCGACGCGCATCTGGTGGAGCCTTGTCCACGCCGGCAGTGCGATATGGAACAGCGGTCTGGTGATGCGAGCCGACGGGCTGGACGCCTATTTTACCGATTATCGCGTGTCGATCTGCATGGCCTCGCTGACCATTATCGGCTCGCTCGGACTGCCGATCCTGATCGATCTCATTCTGCCGCAGTGGCGGAAACGGGACGGCGCACACTCCGAAGGGGGCGTATCGAAACTCGTACGCCGGATGAGAAAGCTTCCCGAGTTTGAGGCTCTGCTTGCCGCGCTGTTGCTCGGGTTGGGCGCCACGCTTCTCTGGTACTTCGAGCATCCCGGCGCGCGCACTTCCGGCTTCGCTCCGTCCCGCCCGATGGAAATGTCCGACCGCGTACCGCTCAACGAGCTGACCTCCTCCCGGCGCTGGACGCTTGCGATGCTCGCTTCCGCCACGCTTCGCTCCGCCGGCATGAACGCGATTCCGATCACGCAGGGTGCGCTGACCTGGCCATCCTTCGGGCTCATTTTGCTAATGATGTTGCTCGGCGGATCGGCGGCCGGGGTCGGCGGCGGCTTGCGCACCACGGCCCTCGCGCTGCCCTTTGCGCTTCGAAAGCTGGGAGCTGCCGATGACGCGGCACGGGCGCTACATCGGTCGACTCGACGAGCGATATGCCTCTACGTGCTTCTGGGATTGATTTGCAGTCTGCTTTCCGTGGCGGCGTTGGGCATCGTCACGGATGCGACCTCCTATGAGACCGCATTCGACGGCACTGCGGCGACCGCAAACGTCGGACTTTCCACCGGGCTGGCGCTGCACCTTTCGCCGGCCGGACGGATCGTAATGATCGTGCTCTTCGCAGTTGGACGAATCGGGCCGATCTATTTTTGGCTGCGACTCTCGCAGGCGATCGGTCGATCACTGAACAACCCCACCAATTGATTCGCCTCGCGCGTTTCGCCCCACCGGCAAGAGGGGTACACTCGCTCCCATGGACGCCGCGCTTCACTGGCTGGAAAACAACCGCGAGTTGTTGATTCTTGTCGTCGTTGGGTTGCTCGCACTTGTATTCCTGCAGCGGATTCTGGGGTGGCTGGGGCGCGCGGTTCGCAGCGTCCGGCGCCGCGGCAAGCCCGTCGAGCTGCACCCGCGGCTACAGGCGTATGCGGGCCACAGCGAGGAAGACCTGAAGCGCGATCTCGAGCTTGCTTCGCAGGTGATCGCGACGAGTTCGACGCCGAGCGTGGCCGGTTACACGCTCGTTCGTCAGATCGAGGCCGTCTTCGTCGAGGGCTACCGCACGCCAAACGAAGCGACGACGTCCCTGAAGGCGACGGCCGCAAAGCGCGGGGCGAACGCGATCATCAATCTCGCGCACCAGCGGACCGCAGCGGGAAAGTGCTCGGCACAGGGGGACGCGGTGGTAATAGAACCCATCCCTCGGGCACCGCCTACGAAGTAGGATCCACTTTTCACCGAATTCGCCGGCCATTCCCTAGATTTGGGTGTTCTGCTCAAAATGCGCAAATCCAATGTGGGAATCCTCGCCCACTATTACCCATTTTAGGCGTAGGCCTGCAAGCCGTCGGTTTGTGCCCCATCGGCCCTAACCTTATCAGGCCTGAATCTTTAGAAGCAATCCACAATCCTCTTGAAACCGAAGCGGTCCACTTCGGCACGCAACATGTATCCCTTTTAGAGCAGCCAGCCAAGCGCGGCATGACAGCTTGACCTTGGGCGGCTCACCGGGCAAAGCCCACTGGGTTTGCACGCGACTTTGGGAGAGGTAGCGTGCAAAACTGGGGGGCTTTGCCCAATGGGCTGTTCAGCGGGGATTGCGAAGGGGTCGCGACGACGGGAGACGGCGCGGCCCTTTTCGCTTTTCAGCTGAATCGGAATCAAACGGGCCATTCTGGGCTGTACCAGGGTTGGACTGATTTTCACAACCTTTCATGAAACCGGCCGCGACTTGAAACGAATCCGGGCGAACATTTTTGATTGACTTCGGCAGGAATGCGGGCACACTGCTGCTGTGCAGGCGGGTCAAAAGCCGACCCACCCCTACACGTTGACAAGTTCATATTGCTCGGCGCCGGTCTCCTGCGTAGGGAGATTCGAAAGGGAAGATGGTGTAATTCCATCGCGGTCCCGCCGCTGTCATCGGGGACGAAAGGCCGCCAGTGCCATTCTCTCGCCTGCGAATTCACGTTCGCGAACGAGGGGAGAAGGCGCGGCCCGTAGAACGATCCGAGAGCCAGAAAACCTGCCGCCGCCGAAGTAAGTCGCAATCGCCTCGGTACATGATGGGCGAAGTGTCGACATTCCGCGAGAATCGTTCGCGGTGTTGTGCGGGCAGGCGCGCGTCTGCTTTCACGAATCGGCTCCTTCAAACCTCCGTCACGCCCTGGGGCGCTTGCGGAGGTTTTTGTTTTTGCGGCGACGCGAGATCGCCGCAGGAAGGAGCACGAACGTGCCCACGCTGATTATTTCTCCTCGAACAACTGTCACCCGTCATTCACGAGTTGGAGCGATCGCGGTCGCCGCGGCGTGCATCAACGCCGCCTTGGCGCACTCCGCGCTCGCTTCCCCCTGGGCCGGGAGCGTTGCAAGCTTCAACCCGGGCCTGACGCCGCAGGCTGATTATCCGAACCCGGCGACGACGCTCGGCTCGCCCGAGCGATTTACGGGCGAGGGAGAATTTCCCTCGAACGTCACGCTCTTCAATCCTGCATTCGGCGTCGACGAACTGTTCAGCATCGGAGAAGGCGGTCATCTCACCCTCGAGCTCTCGACTCCCGCAACAAATGATGCGGCGCATCTTCACGGCGTCGATCTCATCGTCTTCGGAAATGCGGGGTTTCTCGCCTCGGATTATCCAAACATGGGATCGCCGGCCGAGCTGTTTCAACCGGAGAGTGGCCGAATCGAAGTCTCCGGCGATGGCGTCAATTTTTTCGAGATACCCGGATGGACGGCGGACAATCTCTTTCCGACGCTGGGGTATCTGGACGTGGAAGGATTCTCAGGCACGCCGGGCAACGTGCCGACCAATTTTCTTAGACCGATGAACCCGGCGCTGACGCTGTCGAGTTTCGACGGACTGACGTACGACCAGGCGTTGGCGCTCTACGATGGGTCGGGCGGCGGCACGCCGATCGACATTGGCCTTGTCGGCCTCGCGACGGTGACGTACGTGCGCATCAGCGTGGACGACGACCTGAACGCCTCGACGAATCTGAGTGCAGAAATCGACGCGGTGGCGACGGTGCCGGAGCCGGCCACGGCCCTGTTGGCGCTTGCCGCGGGGGTGGGCCTCGTGATGCGCAAATCTCGCCTCGTAATCCAAGCCGTAAGTGATCGAGAATAGTCTTGGAACGGGGCGAGAGACAAGTGCAACAAAAAGTTCAATACTGCGTGGCGATCCTTGCTGCGATTATCTCGGCACAGTTGCACGCCGACGATTGGCCGCAGTATGCGCACAACGCACGACGCGACGCGACGGCGACTTCAGCGCCTGCCGATCTGTCGGCCCCCTTATGGACGGCCAGCGAAAACACGGCAGGGCAACCCCTCCTTTTCGAAGGACCGTCCTCTCCCGTTGTCTTCAATGGACGCGCCTACGCCAACGCCCGGCTTTACTCAGGCACATCACATGAAAGCAACAAGCTGGTCGCCTTTGACCTTCAGACGGGCGAGGTTCTCTTCGAGACGGTGATTACGCGAGCCACCTTCAACTCCTGGTCTTCGCCGGGGGTGGATGTTGCGCATGCCACGGTGCTGATCGGGTCTGGAAATACCGTCTATGCCATCGACGCGACCTCTGGCGAGATCACTTGGGCGACGCCGCTCCTGCGCAACATCGTGAACGCCTCAATCTGCGTGGCAGACGGCCTCGAGCCCGGGCGGGCGTTCATCACGGACTTCGACGGCACGGGCAGCTCGGGGTCGCTCTATTGCCTGAACACGTCCGCGTTCGACGCCGTGTTCAATCCGTACGATCCGGGGGACATTGTGTGGCGCGAGACGCTCGGCGGGACGAGCGGCAACACGCCGGCGTATCTCGATGGTGTCGTCTATGTGGCGTCGATTACGAGGGCAGGGAGCTCGCCGGCCATGGGCCACGTGTTCGCCTTCGATGTCCTCGCGCCTGAGCCGACGCGCCAGTTATGGGCCACGCCGGTCAACGAAGGCTTCTTCGGCGGCGTCACCATTGCCGGCGGGCATGTTTACGCCGCCAGCTACGACCTGCTCGGACAGCAGAACAACTCGACGTTGGTGAAGCTTCGTTCGAGCGACGGGGCGATCCAGTGGACGGCCGCATGCGAGCGGACCAATTCAATCCCGATCGTCGATGGGGACATGGTATATCTAGCCGCGGGGATTCCGGGTTTCGGCAGCGTGCCCAAAGTGCAGGCGTTTCTCGACACGGGCACGTCGGCGGCGCTGGCCTGGGACACCTATGCTGACACGACGGGGACACTCGTCGTGGGAGGCTGGACGCATCAGCCGGCGCTGGCCGACGGCGTGCTATATTGCGGAAAAATCCCCACCGGCGGCTCGTCGTTCGGGGCGTATACCGATCTCTACTTGCTTGATGTAACGCTGACGCCGGACGACCCGGATTTCGTGATCGATCAACTTACCGGCATTGGCAGCAGTCCCGCGATCGGGGATGGGCGACTGTATTCCATTGGACCAGGCGGGCTGACGGCGGTGGCGGCGCTAGGGGATTTTTGCGGCACCGACGGTGTGGTGAACGGCCGCGACGTGCAATGCTTTGTGGATGCCCTGCGGTCGGAGAATCCTACGCCTGCTGAGATCGCTCTGGGCGACTTCAACAGCGATTCGCTGCTGACCGTCGAGGACGTTCCATTATTCGTCGAAACGCTGGTCGTAACGCCATGAGAACGATCTATCAGAGCCCCGACCCTAAGGGAGGGGTGGGCGCGAGATTGGAGCGCTTCTCAGATTCTCGCGGTGACCGCTTCCTGACGGGCGCGGCTCTGCCGGCCTTTACGCTGCTTGAGTTGCTCGTGGTGATTGCGGTTATCGCCCTGATTCTGGCGATCATGCTGCCGGCGCTGGGGGCGGCGCGGCGGTCAGGCATGGCAGCCGCATGCGGGACGCGGCTACGGGAGCTGGGCCGGGCGGTGGTGATGTACGGCGGGGATCACGATGATCGTGCCATTCCGTTGGCATACACGGCATTTGAAATCATCGGCGCCGGCCCGCCGGTATACTGGTGGGGATCGAATCAGGCCGGTTTCGTCGATCACGAGGCCGGCTTTGTGTGGCCGTACCTAAAGGCGATGACATCGCCGAGCAGCGTGTTCGAGTGCCCCGAGCAGCCCTGGGGTTCATATGAACCGCAGGGGGCGGCCGCGAGCGTGACGAGCACCTACGGCTACAACGGCTATTACCTGTCGCCCGAACACACGCCGGGCTATTCGTTTTCGATCGGACACCGACCGTGGCAGTCGCTCTCGAAAGTCGCGGATCCGGCGCGGGTCTTTGCATTCGCGGATTCGATGATCGACTTCGGCGGATCGAGTCCGCGGAATTGCGCGCTGCTCGATCCGCCGAGGCTTTTTGACGGCGGCGGCTGGGCACTGAACGAGACCGCGACGACATCGTTCCGGCACCGGGGAAACACGCAGGCGGTTCACGTCGATGGACACATTGAGACGTATCGCCAGCGGCGCGAATGGCTCACGTCTCCGAATCTTGGCATCGGAAGTGTGACGCGGGAAAATGGGCCCAATTACGTGCCGGACTGGCGAGCGTGGAACGAGTAGCGTCGCTCACAAAACCGACCCATCGTCATTCTGAACGAAGTGAAGCGTCTCGCCCGAATCCAAGATTGCTCTCCATCTGAGAGTATCTCTCTAACGCCGGCCCGATCCTTCGTCGCCGGTGCTCCTCAGGATGACGTCATCGCTGGCGCTTCAAGTGGCCTTCGTGCCTTTGTGCCTCCGTGCCTTCGTGCCTATCATTCAAGCCAATGGACGACCACACGCTGGAAAAGCTCGAATTCGATCGAATCCGCCAGTTGCTCGCCCGGCATGCCCAGTGCAACCTGGGCAAGAGCCTGGCACTGCGCGTCAAGCCGTCCAAGCGCGATACGCAGGTCAAGACGTGGCTCGACCAGGCGACGCAGTTTCAGAAACTCGTTGAAGCGAACGGATTGCCGCCCTTCGGGGGGATTCGCGACGTGCGCGAGATGGTCAAGCGCGCCGTGCCGCCCGCGAAGCTGGAGCCAGAGGAGTTCGGCGAACTGGCGTCGACGCTCTCGGGCATGGACACGCTGCGCCGGTATTTCGCGGCGATCGGGCCGGAATACGAGCTAGTGGCGAAGGTGGCGGCTCGGCTGGGCGACCTGCGCGTCATTGCCGACCGCATCCATCGGGTCATCGACGCTCGCGGAAAGGTCCGCGACGACGCGTCGGAACGATTGTTT
>DATMEE010000063.1:0-4080 GCA_035557035.1 Phycisphaerae bacterium | reverse complement strand
CCGACGTCGATGCGCTCCAGCGTCTTCTTGATATCGTCCAGCATGTACTGCGGCCCGGTGATGTAAAGCACGTTGTTGGTGATGTCCGGAACGACATTTAGCTGCTTGGCCGTCATCATCGACTGGTCGATCGTCGGCGCTGCCCCCGGCCGAGCGCGCGGAGCAACCGCGGACGCGCCGCCATAGAGCTGCATGATGATGCCCTGCGCCGTTGCAGCCTTCTGGACCTTGAGTGTATAGATCATCTCCGGCTGTTGATCGATGTCAGTGATCGGCGGCTTGCGAGTGAGCTTGTCGATGGTCACTTTCCAGAGCAGGTGTTCCTTCGCGAGACCGGTCAGTTGAATCGTGTCAGGCCCGAGTATTTCCGTGCCATAGGTATCCGAGAACATCGAGCGAAAGTTCTCGATGATCTGAAACGCCGACCACGCCGTGGGAACGTCGTACTTCGTGAGGCACACTTCATACGGGTCGAGATTCGCCGCCTCGAACTCCGCGAACGTATTGAACATCCGCTCCGGCGGAATCTTCCGCACCAGATCAGGAATTCGCTCCACCGTCAGATACTTCGACGTGCGCTGAATGACGTAGTTGTTCAGCGGGTTGAGCTGCAGCAGCTCGTTGAGCTTGTGCAGCGCCTCGATGAACGTGTATTCGTCGTTGCTGAAGTACGTGAGGTTTCCCGCGATCGGCGGATCGGGCTTGTTCACCAGCGGCAGCCCGCTCACCCGCGAAAAATCCGCGAGCACGTCCTGCCACGGCATATCTACATAGAGGAATCGATAGGTCCGCGACTCGGGCTGCGGGTCCTCGATCGTAAACACGAGCATCTTGCTCGTGGTGTTCGTCACCACCGGCTCGTTCGCTGCCTCACCGGTGGCAGCCTCGCCGGAGGCAGGCGCCGCGCCGGGCTGGATGACCTGCCCGGCTACTCCCGGCAACGCCGGGCGCGCAGGCTGGTTTCCGCCGCGCGGATTGCGCGGATCGTACTGCGGCAGATTGCCCTGCGGCGTCGGAGTTCGCCCACCAGGTACAGGCGGCGGATTGACGGCGGTCGGCGGTTTTTCATCCGGCGGCGGCTGCACGACGCCATCACCCTGGTTGGCCCGCCCGCGGCCGGAAATGGAAGGCCGAATGCGGCCCGGCGTGCGCGATGGCCGGTTCGTAGTCGGTCTGGTCCGGGGATCGTCCGGCTGCTTCGCCCCATCGGTCGTCGGCTGTTGAATCTCAACCGGTTTGGTGATCGGCTTCACGTCACCTGCCGCAGCGGGCTGCGTTGAAGCCGCATTCTTTGAAGCAATCGCCGCGGCACGGGCCCGCTCCAGCGCAGCCTCGTCCTTCGGCGCGGCGGCCGGCTTCGTGGTGGGAGTCTCTTTCGTCTCCTCCGCCTTCTGCGTCGTCGGCGTATCCTGTGCCGCCAGCGAACCGATGCGCCCCAGTGCCCCGAAGGCGAGCACGCAAACGGCCGCGCCCCTCGCCATCGCGGTCGCAAAACGATTTGATTTCTTCATGCTCGAAAGCATCGCACTCGTCTCCCCGACGCGGCGGCGAACACGGGCTCGCGGCCCGCAACCGTCGCAATCCGGTCATGTCAAATCTGAGATCTCAAATCTCAAATCCAATATCCCAATCGCTCACATCTCAAGACTGTGTACGGAGCGGACTTCGCTCCGTCGCAATGATTCAGTCAAAAAAGCGGACGCTACTTGCGCGCCCACTTGTCGATGGCGCTGGCCAACTGCTCCTCGTCTTCCACTTCCAGCCACACCCGCTTGCCGTAACTCTGGCCCAGCGGATAGAGATAATAATTCCCGGTGGCCGGCATCTGCACGACGCCGCCCAGCGGATGCACCGCCAGCAGCGTGCCGCCGTCGACCGCGGCCTCCTGGCCGGCCGTGATCACCGTGCGCCCCTCGGGGCTGGTCACGATCATTTCCTGCACGTCGCGATAGGTCCAAAGCCCCGCCACCGTGAAGCGCTCGTCGGCCGGCGGATCGACCGCGTCCGGCTGGGGCAACACCTCGGCCGGTTCCGGCGGAATCATCAGCGTCTGCTTGGTCTCCGACGGTGAATATGTTCCGCCGGGCGCCGGCTTCTGCGACTTGTACTTCGCCGTGACCTGAATCTCCTTCGCTTCCCACTCGCCCAGGTCGATTACCTTGCTCGCCTCGATCAGCATGGTCGGCGGGCGGATCTCCTTGCCGTCGGGTGTCTTGATAGTGACATTCACCAGCACGTCTTCGGCGTGCTTGTTGTCCACCGCGAGATTGATGTATTCCGGCGGCGGCGCGGGCGTGTGGGAAGGAATCTTATACGACCATGTTCCCGAGCCTGCGAACTCGTGCTTGATGGGTCCAAGCGTCTCACCATCGGCATAGGCGATCGTCAGCTCGACCAGATTGCCCTTGCCTTCCACCGACACCTGCTTCTTACCCTCGACCCCCTTGGTGAATTGCGTCTCGGTCTTGCCCTCCCACGAAAACGTCCCCTTCACGCCGACCATCTTGCGGTCCAGATTGTCGATCATCACCACGTTCACCGGCGCCGGCATGAACTCCTTCAGAATGTTCCGGCTCAGCAGCAGCGCCAGCTCGCTCTCCGGCAGAACGCCCTTGCGGAACGGCGTCAACGGCTCGGCCGGGTTCTCCGGCATCACCGCCAGCGGCTCGGAAAACTCGACGCCCTTGATCGTTTCCGGCAGCACCGGCGTCTCGACCACCATGTCCATCTTCACGTTGTTGCGCCCCATGCGCCCGCCCAGCGGCGTCACGGTCACGCTGGTCACCTGGCAGAGGAACGGCGCGTCGTAGATGTCCCGCAAAAATGCCATCGAATTGCCATAGTCTCCCGATACCGTCACCGACGTCGCCCGCGAGCGAATCTGCGACTGATAGCCGACCCGAAGTGGCGCCGCGTTCTTCACGCTCGGCCGGTCGAAGCCGTGCCGCGCGGCGATGGTCTTCAGCTCGCGCTCCAGCATGTCCTTGGCGACCGTCTCCTCGAACGAGAAGGTCCGCGCCGCGTCCGCGCGCCACACCTGCTCCAGGCGATACTTCTCGTCCTTGAGCTTTTTCAGCTCGTTGTAGCGCTGTGCAAAGCGCTCGCGCTCCTTCAACGCCGTGTCGCGCGCGCCGAAGATCATGGAGTTCACGCCCAGCCAGCCGAGGTAAGCGCCGCCGAAAACGCCGACGATGATCGCCAGCCGCTTTTCCCGAGGATTCATCGCTCACCCCCGGTCCGCGGATTCACCGCTTGTTTTGGTGTCGTTTCGGGGGCACTGTTCATTTCAGGCGCAGGCGCGGGAGACGCCGGGATCGTCGTCACCGCGTCCGGCTCCGGCTGGCCGTTCTCCATATCGCTCTCCTCGCTGGACGCCTCTTCATCGTTCACCGTCTCGTCCGCGAGTGTTCCTTCCGAATCTCCCGCCTCGTCCTCCCAGTTGCGCGGCTCGCGGCGCGGAAGCGTCGCCCGCACGCCGGTGTCAAACCGATAAGTCTCCTCCGCCCCCCGAAAACCACGCGGCGTCTCCGGACCCGGCTCCACGTCCTCACATCCCATCGCCCGAAGCAACTCGCTGATGACGTTCACCATCCCGGCCTCGGCCACCCGAAGCTTCAGCCCCATATATGCATCGCGCATCGTCGAGCGCCCCGCATTGCGGACGTCCAGATCGATTCGATCGACGCACGCACGTTGCTCCGGGGGAAACACCCGCGTCAGCTCCACGATCACCTCGGGCCAGTATTGTTCCGACTTCTTCCAGTCCTCCAGCGCGTTCACCTGCTTGATGAATTCCTTGTACGGCTTCTCAATGCTTTGCAGCTTCTCGGCCTGAATGCGCACCTTCTCCGCCTCGGCCCGCGCCGGCTGCACGATGCGGAAGTGCAGCAGCACCACAGTGCCGATCAGCAGTATCGCCGCCCCAATCGCGATCGGCGCCTTCTTCAGACGCTTCACCCGTTTGCTGATCTGCTTCTTGGGCTTCAGAAAATCGAACGACTCCAGCGGCGGCCGCTCGTGCCCCATCGCCAGGCCCAGGACGGCGCTGAAGCCCCGCAGCTCCTTGGCCCGCTGCGGCGA
>DATMEE010000062.1:0-5909 GCA_035557035.1 Phycisphaerae bacterium | reverse complement strand
AGCCAATAGAACCGCTGCTGCAACCACCAATTGCAATCATTGCCGCGCTGAGAAATGGGATGCAGTTTTTGTCGATGCGCATGTCAACTGGATAGGAACTGAAATGGGCCCCGCGCGTCACCGGCTCTTGCGCTTGCGCTCTTTTCGTCGGTCCTTCTTGCTGGGCTGAAACTTCGGCTTCGCGCTGCCCTTGATCGTGGGCATCTTGCCGCCGGCCATAGACATCTGCGCGAATTGCGAGCCGAAGCGCATCCGGTCCATCATCGACATGCCCGCCATGTGTTTCATCATGTCGCGAGCCTGAAGAAACTGCTTGCACAGGCCGCTGACGTCTTCGGGTTCGGTGCCGCTGCCGCGGGCGATCCGGCGGCGGCGCGAGGCGTCGATCAGCTTCGGGTTTGTTTTTTCGACCGGCGTCATCGACTGCACGATGGCCTTCATCCGCTTGATCTCGCCCTCGTCGATGTCCATGTCCGTGTCGCGCATCATCTTGCCGACGCCGGGGATCATCTTCAGCATGTCTTTCATCGACCGGCCGCTCATCACCTTGTCCATTTGACCGATGAAGTCTTCGAGCGAGAGCGTGCCCTTCTGCATTTTCGCTTCGAGCTTGGCCGCGTCCTCGGCGGTGACCTGCTGCTGGGCCTGCTCGACGAGCGAGACGACGTCGCCCATGCCGAGGATGCGGCTGGCCATTCGGTCGGGGTGGAATTCTTCGAGGCGGTCCAGCTTCTCGCCGACGCCGATGAATTTAATGGGCTTCTGGACGATGCTCTTCACCGACAGAATCGCGCCGCCGCGCGTGTCGGAATCGAACTTGGTCAGGATGACGCCGTCGAGCTCCAGCCGCTCGTTGAAGTGCTTTGCCGTGGTGACGGCGTCCTGACCGGTCATGGCATCGAGCACGAGATAGATCTGGTGCGGCGAGACGGCCGTCGCGATGTTGGCGACCTCTTGCATCAGCTCTTCGTCGATGGCGAGGCGGCCGGCGGTGTCGAGTATGACGACGTCGAGGAGTTGTTTTCTCGCGGCGGCGACACCGTTGCGGCATACCTTTACAGGGTTCTGATGGTCGCGTTCGGTGTATACTTCGACGCCGAGCTGCTGGCCGAGCACCTCAAGCTGATCGATGGCGGCGGGGCGCTTGAGGTCGGCCGCGACGAGCATGGGCTTCTTGCCCTTGCTCTGGCAATATTTTGCGAGTTTGCCGCAGGTGGTGGTCTTGCCGGAGCCTTGCAGACCGGCCATGAGAATGACGGTGGGTCCGCCGGAAACCCAGGGGATGCGCGAGTCGACCGGTCCCATGAGCTGAATCAGCTCATCGTGGACGATCTTGACCATCACCTGCTCGGGCTGCAGAGTCTTGATGATCTCGGCGCCGATGGCCTTTTCGGTGACGTCGGCGACGAATCTTTTCACAACGTCGATGTGAACGTCGGCTTCGAGCAGGGCCGTACGAACATCGCGCATGACCTCGGCCACATTCTCTTCGGAGATCTTTCCGCGGCCGCGGATCTTACGAAATACGTCGTGGAATCGATCGGTGAGCGCGTCAAACATGGGGTGTTGAATCCGAAATGAAGTTCGTGCTATTTGAATCGAAGATACGGGTTGGCTTAGGCTTGGGCAAGACGCCCTTGATCGTCACGAGCTGCCGAGATTCAAGCAAGCTGAACATAAGTATTTATAAATACTTAGCTTACTTGCTGTGTAACCGATAGATAAATACAATCCATTCCCATCAAAACCCCCGATTCAAACCCAGAGGACTCGCGAAGCGTAGAAGAATCGAATGGAACCGTCCACTAGGCGCGCTGCCGTTTTTGTAACATCATGCGGAGTCTATGGTTACAGCAAGAAAACTTCGTCGAAATCATTCTGACTCTTTCGTTGACACTCGCGGAATGCCGTGATAAAGTCCGTTCCTCTGCCTGAATGGCATTCGTTCTTAACTTCGAGGCTAATCGCCACTGCTATCGGCTACTTTTTAGCCGTGGCGCTCCACCGGCTCAGGACAGAGGTTCTGAGCCGGTGGTTTTGTTTTAGTCGTTGCCCGAAGACCGACTGACGGTGCTTGCAGCGGATCGCATCTGCCTTGGCAATAAATTGCATCTCGCGCGCGGCGCAATAACATCAATCTTCAATGCCTCCTGCGCCACCCGCGAATTCACCGCCAGCGATCTTTCGGTCGGACGTGGTCCGGCATCGTAGACCGTGTGGTGAACATTTTGAAGTCACGCTTCGCCTCGCCAATTTTCCGCCTGCGCGACCGGGCCAGTTTCTCCAGATTCTGTGTCAGGCTTCGGCACGGCCCCCCGGATTGGTTCATGCAGACATTGTACATAACGAAAGTACGACATTGCCTGCATCGCCGATGTTGCGGCGCCCTTTCAGCATCGGCGGCTTGCGGCGCGAGGGGGCTGCGTGCCTGATCGACATCCTCGGGCGCGTGGTGGGCGCTGGAACGGCATGGCTCGATGCACTGAAGGTGGGAGATCACGTCGATTTGATCGGCCCGCTCGGCGGCGGGTTTACCGAACCGCCGGCCGGGCATCGCGCGCTGCTGGTCGCGGGCGGAATCGGACTGCCGCCGATTCGCTGGCTCGGCGAGGCGTTGCGAAACAAGAACGTGGAATGTCGTGCGATCTATGGCGCGCAATCGCGCGACCTGATGCCGGTGGAACTGGCCTCGAAGATTCCGGATCGACCGGAATTCTCCATGGCCATGGGGAAATTCTCGCGTAACGGCATTCTCTCGATCGTGACAACGGACGACGGCAGCGCGGGCATGCGGGGGCGGGTGACAGAGGCGTTGATTCCCGTTCTAGCGAACGACCCCGAGCCATCCAGGGTCCAGGTCTATGCATGCGGACCGGAACCGATGCTGAAGGCGGTTGGGTCGATCAGCGCGGCGCACGGCGCGCGATGTGAAGTGGCGATGGAAAGAGTGATGGGATGCGGCATGAGCACATGCCAGTCGTGTGTCGTCCCGGTCAAAGATTCGCGAGCCGAGGAGGGTTGGCGCTACGCACTCTGCTGCCGCGAGGGGCCGGTGTTCGATGCGGCAACGGTTCTTTGGTGAAGCATCCGGACCGCCCCATTCAGGCCGATGGTCCTAATAATTTTTTTATTTCCAGCGGATCGTCGAGAACGGCATCGGGGCCGGCGGCCAACAATTTTGATCTTTCCTGATATCCCCAGATAACCGCGATCGCGCGCATGTTTGCATTTCGCGCCGTGGCGATGTCGATGATCGAGTCTCCGACGATCGCGCAATCGCGTGGATCGCACTCCAGCGCTTCGGCGACTTCAAGCGCGCCGATGGGCGCGGGCTTTTTGTCGGCTTCGGTCTGATATCCGCGGATGACTTGAATGCGTCTCGTGAGCTCCAACGCCGCCACGACGCGCAGCGCGAGGTCGTGCGGCTTGTTGGTTATTACCGCAGTGGCAACTTGATGCTCATTCAATAAGTCCAGCATTTTCAAGACGTTGGGGAAGCATCGAGTGCGTGCACAGGGGGTGGTCGCGTACGCGCGGGTCATTCGGACGACGAGATCATCGAGCTTCTCGAGCGCATTTTGCTGCGCGAGCGCGCGCTGGCAGAGTGTTCGCACGCCGTCACCGATCCAGGTGCGCACTTCGCGCGCGGCGGCGCGCTTTAAACCGAGATGCGCGAGCGCGCGATTGAGCGCGTCGACGATGTCCGGAAGCGAGTCGATGAGCGTTCCATCGAGGTCGAAGAGAATCGCGCGCGGCGTGTTCATGATGGAAATGATCACCGATGGAGGATGAATATGTCATGATCGACGATCAACATGCCGAAAAGATTTTATATGAAGAAGGCGAATTTTTTGTTGACAAAGATTCGGCCGACCCTATTCTTTTTTGTTGAAAGGAGGTGACGCATGGCTAAACGCAAAAAGAGCGCCACCAAGAAGGCCGGCAAGAAGGCCGGCAAGAAGAAGGCTACCCGCAAGAAGTAAGTAGCCGCAAAGTGTCAGCTTCGTGTCGCTCGGATCGACAAACTGAATCCGGAAGCGACGCGAGGCCGGGCCTTCGGGAAATCGAAGGCCCCCACAAACGATGGAAGGCGCTCCTGCCACGGCGGCGCCTTCCATTTTTTGTTGCGCAATTTTGGCCGCTTTTCCCGGAGAAATCGGCCTATTTCTCGCCGGGCTTCAATTCCAGGATCTTGTCCATGATGTGCCGGGCGACTTCCATGTACGCGGCACGGTCCTTTTCCCGGCCGGCCCATGCCGAAAGATCGATCGGGGGACCATACCGCACCACGGCGCGATGGCGCCGGAAGATCGGTGCGATGATACTGTCACTGAAGCGCAGCCCGGAGATATGGGCGGGGATGACGGGCACCCCGCTGCGCAGCGCCAGCATCCCAACGCCCTCGCGAACTTCGATCGGACCGGCCGGGTTTTGAATGCGGCCCTGGGGAAAAATTCCCAAAACTTTTCCGTGTTGCAGATGCCGAAGCGCCCCCTTCACGGACGCGGTGTCCTGGCCGCTTCGGGTGACCGGCACGCATTCGATAGCTTCGACGAGCTTGCTGAAAATTGGAATCTTTGCGTACTCCACGGCGATCATGTACCCGATCACGCGATTGGGCGACGCCGACACCAGGAGGAATGGATCAAGCGTAGAGGAGTGATTCGCGACGACGATCGCCGGCCCCTCGGCCGGAATCGTGCAGATGCCCTCGCGCCGGGCCCTGGGCCAGAGCCGGCAGTAGAAGTCGTTCAGGTTCTTCCAGAACGTCACGGCCGGGCCGAATCGACCGCGGCGGAGCCTGATTGCGGTGGTCCAGATGCCGGTCAAAACAAGTGCAAGCGATGTGCATCCCATGATCCAGGTAACGTGCCTGTCGATATTCGGCCAGTCGGGAAGCCCGAGGACGCCGGTGGAAAGCAAAAGGCCGCCGACGGCGCAAAGATCGTGAACGCCGAAAACGCGGCCGCGCATGTAGTTCGGCACAATGCGCTGGATCAGCGAATTCACGCTGACCTGGATGCCGGCGCCGAACACTCCGATTGTGAAAAGTGCGGCGCCGCAGAGGAACTGGTTTTGAATCCAGACGCCAAAGGTCATCAGCGCGCCCGAAAGGCCGGCCAGCTTGAGGGACCAACTGATGGCCAGGTCGCTCTTGAGCGCCTTGTCCATCAGAGTGAGTAGTATCGAGCCGACCACCAGGCCGAGACCGATGAGCAGCCCCTGGTAAATTCCAATGTCGCGGTAAGAACCGCCGAACACATTTTTCACAATGGCCGGGACGATGCTGCGAACCACGCCAATCGCGGTCCATAAGACCGCGGAGACGAGAATCAATTCAACAAGGCGACGATGCGATCGAACGTAACGAAAACCACGGGCGATGGCGGCGAAGCTTGAGTGCGATTCTTCCGTTTCCGCTCGCGCGGGAACGCGAATGAGAAAAATACAGACAGCACTCAGCACAAACGTGGCGCCGTCTACCCGGAAATTCCAAAGTGCAGTCGGGTCCCATTCCACCAGATAGCCGCCCAGCACCGCGGAGAGAATCGAAGCAATGATCCCGAGGCCGGCGGTCATGGCGTTGGCACGCACGAGCTGAGTCGGCTGGATCAGCGTCGGCAGGAGCGACAGGCGGGCCGGTGAGAAGAGCGCGGCAAATGTGCCCATCAGGATCAGAGGCATGACCGCGAGACCGAGGGACAGCGATTTGCCTTGTGCAAAATCCGAGTCGAACAGCCTGAGAAGCCAGAGCATCTCCACCATGATGAGTGCGCGGATGAGGTCCGCGGCGAACATCAGCCACTTGCGCGAGAGCCGGTCAGCCAGCCAGCCGCAGACCGGGCCAAGGGCGAAGAAGGGGAACATGAACCAGAAGGTCATGGCGGCCTGGCGGCGAACGATGTCGG
>DATMEE010000061.1:0-8015 GCA_035557035.1 Phycisphaerae bacterium | reverse complement strand
CGTATTTGGAATGATTTGGTTGTTGCCCTGGCCAAGATTGAAGTGTTGATTGGATCCCCAGACCCAGACGGTGCCGTCTGATTTTACCGCAAGGGTGTGCCACTGCCCGCCGGACACCTGCACGACATCGCTCAGGTTTTCCACTTCGCGAACGTAAGGCGCGGGAAAGGTGGGCCAGCCCAGGACGCCGTTGCCCAACTGGCCGGCGTCGTTTCGTCCGAAGCCGGAAACCTGGAATCCATTGCCGGGCGCTGGAAAGACGTGAACGTGAACCGGCTCGCTGATGACAAAAAGCGTGCCGTCGCAGGTGATGACGACGCAGTCGTACATGCCGCCGTGATTCGGTTGTACCGGATTGATGAGGAGCGCGTTGGTGTCCGCGCCGCTGATGGCGCCGCCATTGGTCAGGTCGGCCAAGTTTTTTCGCCATTGATATTTAAGCAGCGCGCCATTGCCAGTCACGCTGAGCGCAAGACTCTCGCCTTCGCGCTGCAGACCGCAGCCTTGATTGGGTTGTGCGAGAATGATGGGCGTCGGCGCCGCGAAGTCGCCGTATATCGCCGCCACATTCCGTGCCGTGCTCCAGAAGTCCTGGTCATACTGCGGATAACGGGCTCTCCACTTGTTGATGAAATCCAACGGACTCGTCGGCCGGTCAAGCCGGGTGACGAGGAATATTTCGTCGAAGCCCAGCGCCATGGCGTCCATTTCACAGTCGATGGCGCCGCCGTCGTGATCGTCCAGGGACGGAGGATTGGGCAAGTCTTCGATGTCCTGCAACATGGCGGTGAGGTAGGCTTCCGTGATATCCGCCGGATGTGCTTGATTATCCTGGCCGCACGTGCCCAACATCTCGACGTTGTAACGTCCATCGTTGATCGACAGCGGTGTATAGTTGTAATAGGCGTTGTAGGTGCGCATCACCGCTCCGCCCAACCAGTTCGGCCAGCCTTCGGACCAGGCATCGTGGTCGGTTTCCATGCACCATCCGCAATGGCCGCAGTCATCCTCATCGGTGTCGCAAAAGTCGTTGCAGTAATCCGGCTGCCACGGGGTGGCATGATTATTTATGTAGTGGTGACCGTACTCATGAATGATTGTGCCTTCGATCCATTGCTGATTAATGCCGATGTGAATTTCCTGGTCCGTGCCGTCGTAATAGGCCCCGGTTTCGCCTTCGGGCCATAGCGCGTCCACCTCCACGAGATCGGTGCCGTCATGAAGCAGGATAAAATGATGGGCCTTGTTGATGGTGTTATGAATATGGATGGCGGGATGCTGGCCTAGATCGGCCGGCATCAGCGTGCCGAAATCGATGAAAGGGCCGGTGAAGTCGTCCCAGCGATCGTCCGCGGTGCTCCAACTGTAATCCTCCTCAAGCAGATCGGCCCGCTGCACGTTGACCACCTCGTTGTCGGTTTCCCAGCGGATGTAGACGTCCGGATCATCGCAGCCGACGTCGCAGTCGTCCCACTCGAATGTGATGTCGAATTCGCCGTTGGCATTCGTGAAGCCAGATGCCATCGCCTCGTCAGAAACATCATCCTCATCCATGATCTGGAACCACATTGCATCGGCGCCGAGGATCATGCCGTCGCTGCGCTGGTACACGAGACGTCCGAAGACGCGGAGGGAGTCTCCGCGCGGCACTCCTTCATCGCCTTCGTCGACTGGAGGCGGATTCGGATCAGACGATGACGCCGCGCGGCGATCCATCGCCTCCGTTGCGGCCGCGAGGGTTTGGGCCGGCGTCAGCGCATCAATGCGCACGGAAGCTCCGTCTCGTGACCCTTCTTCAAAACGCTTGGCGCTGAAAAGGAAGGTCTGCTTGATCGTCCGGCCGTTGAAGGTCAACGATACGCGCAGCGGTTTTTCCGAATCGGCGGGTCGTGCATTGAACCGGATCGGGATCATCTCGCCCGCGCGCACCGCCCGGGGCGTGGTGACGCCGACGGATCGGATGTCCCAGCCTTCCCCGCTGAGCTTGAACGAGTCGATCGTCCCGTCGGCGCCGGCCACCACTTCGATGACCGTCGAATAGTCGGCGCCGCTCGTCGCGGGCTTCGTCGTGGTTTCCTTCAAAAGCCTGACCTTCACCGGTGGCCCCACGTCGGCCAACGCCGGAGTCGTCGCGGCGGTCAATAATGCAAAGGTCAACACGCAGGCGTAACCAATCGTCCGGCGCGATTGATTGACGGCAAGCCCACATCCTCGATCAACTGATCCAGACATTCAGAAACTCCTGTTCGCAATTCGCGCGCAAGAAAGCTGGTTGGCAACGCATCTATCCTCCAGATTGCGGTTGGCCGGCCGTCGATGCGCCAGCCGGTGTGCCCGATCCTGTCGTTCCAGTACATGCCGCGGGGTAATGAAGCGTAAAGCGGGACGGTCATGTCACGCGGCTCGTCGCGTTTTTCTCGGAATCGCCGTTACAATCGGTGCAATGCGGGATCGCGTGGGTGAAGGCGCCCCCGTCTTTTGTGGGTCGAGGCTCTGATGGCGGACGATATTGAGGGACAACTCGTCGAGCAGGCCCGCCTTGGCGACCAAAGGGCGTTATGCGCGCTGCTGGAACGGTCCGGTCTCGAGTTGCAGAACCAAATCCAGAACCAGATCGGCACGCATTATCGCGGTCAGTTCGACGCGGACGACATCCTGCAGGTCACGTTCATGGAAGCATTTCTGCGGGTCCAGTCGCTGGAGCCGGGCGGCTCCGGCTCATTTGCAGCGTGGCTGCGACGCATCGCCCTGAACAATCTGCGCGACGCGATTCGGGAGCTGGAGTGCGACAAGCGACCCTCTCCAGGCCGTCGCGTCCAATTTACGGGCGGGGGCGAATCCTACGTCCACCTTATCGAGCAGATTGCCGCGGTGTCGAACACAGCCAGTCGCGTTTGCGCCGGTGAGGAACTTCGCCAAGGCGTGGACGCGGCCTTGAAAGAGTTGCCCGGCGACTACGAGCAGGCGCTTCGCCTATTCGAGTTGCAGGGCCTGACCGGCGAAGAAGTGGCAAAGCGGATGGGGCGGTCACACGGCGCCGTGCGGATGTTGCTGGCGCGCGCCCGCGAGCGATTGGCGGAGGTCTTGGGTTCCGATTCGAGATTCTTTTCCGATTCCGCGTGACAGGCGACCGCGATGCCACGCTGAAGTTCACGAAGCATCCGGGGGATTTACCTGGTGAATGACGGTCCGGTGTCCGGCAATGGGAACGATGGCTCACGCGCTCAACATCTGCGCGCGCTGATCTTTGCCGCACAAAGCGCGACAGCGGATGCCCGATCATTTGGCCACGATCGCGCGCGGCGCACCTCGGTGACGGGCCCTCCGCTCCATGCCATTGCCGGATATGAGTTGCTGGGAGAGCTGCATCGCGGCGGACAAGGCGTGGTCTATCAGGGCATTCAAGAATCCACGAAGCGAAAAGTCGCCATCAAGGTCATGAAGGAAGGGCCGTTTGCAGGCGCCGGGGACCGCTCGCGCTTCGAGCGGGAAATTCGCATTCTCGGCGCCCTGCAGGATCGCCGAATCGTGGCCATCCACAACAGCGGGAGCGCTGCCGGAAGCCATTATTTTGTCATGGACTACGTCGCCGGGGCGCCGCTCGATGTATTCACTGCCGGCCGCGCGGCAACAGTGCGCGAAATCGTCGCCCTTTTCGTGCAGATCTCCGAAGCCGTCAATACAGCGCACCTTTTGGGCATCGTCCATCGCGATCTCAAGCCTGGCAATATCCTCATTGACGAGAGCGGCGCTCCTCACGTCCTTGACTTTGGCTTGGCCAAGTCCATCACGGGCAGCGTTCGCGGCCACGGCGTTTCCGCGATGACCATGACCGGACAATTCGTCGGCAGCCTGCCCTGGGCAGCGCCGGAGCAGGTGCGCGGCGGCATGATCACGGCCCGAACAGACGTTTACTCCCTCGGGGTCCTGCTCTACCAGACGCTGACCAATCGCTTTCCGTACCCGATCGTGGGCGAGCTGGATCAGATTTTGCGCAACATTCAGGCCATCGAGCCTGTCCGACCGCGCGCTATTCGTCGTGACATCGATGACGAACTCGAGACGATCGTGCTCAAGTGTTTGGCGAAGGAGCCTGAGCGGCGCTATGCATCGGCCGGCGCGCTGGGTCGCGACCTTGAGTATTATTTCAGGGGCGAGCCGATCGACGCCAAGCGCGCCAGCGGCTGGTACATCCTCCGCAAGACGTTTCGCCGGTATCGGAAAACGATCGCCGTGGCGGCGACGTTCATGCTGCTGGTCACGGCATCTGCGGTCTTGTTGAGCGTGCTCTACGGCAGGCAGGGCGTTCTCCTAAAAGACATTTCGCGCGAGCGCGACAAGGCCCGTCAGGCAGAGCGCGCTGAAAAACAAGGCCGCCACCGGGCCGAATATGAAAGCTACATGGCCAATATTGCAGCGGCGGATGCCGCCCTGGCGTCCGACGATGGCGGCGCGGCCCTTCGCAGGCTGGCCGAAGCGCCCATCGCCTTACGCAATTGGGAGTGGCACTTTCTGAAGCGCGCCGCCGACCCCAGCATCGCGACGATCCACGGTCCGGACAATCGACAAATCAAACATCTCGGCTTCAGTCCGAAAGGACGCTATCTCGCCGGTCTGGCGTACGAATCTGATTTGCAATCGCAATTGTACGTTTGGGACTGGCTATCTGCGACGCCGGTGTTGAAAGTGACGATCGGTGATGACGACACGGTTCCGCACTTCGTGAGCCCGTATCGGTTTGACCCGCAGGATGCCCGCTTGCACGTCTGCCCCGGAGACGGCACTGTCGTTGGATACGAGCTTAAGCATGGAATCGAATTCGAGCGATTCCCGATCGCCGCCGCGCCGCCGCGTTCATCCTCCTGGCTGGCCGCCGCGCACCTCTCCATCAGTTGGCGAGTGGCCGATTCCCGCGTCATGGTGAGATTCTGGCGAGAGGATGACGACGACGTCCACGGAGAATTTCCGCTGGATGAATCGATTTGGCCCAGCACACTGGCCTCCGCGCCGGACGGCCGGCACTTCGCAATCGCACAATTGGACGGCGTGGTTCGACTGTGCGCCGTCGCTCGCGATGCGAGGCCCGTTCGCTTCAAGGCACACGAATCAATGATTTATTGCATGGCCTTCAGTGGGCATGGCCATCGACTCGCGACGTCGGCCGAGGATGGTCTGATTAAGCTATGGGACGTTGCCGATGCGGTCGGGTCTGCGGCAGGTCCACCTCAACCCGCCGACAGTGTCCGCGAGAAGCAGACATTTCGCGGCTCGGACCAGCGCGTGATGAGCGTAGACTTCAGTCCGGATGGATCGAAACTGGCCGCGGCGGCGGCGGATAAGACCCTGCGCATTTGGAATGTCGCCGACGGCAAATTGGTGCGAACACTGCGCGGCCATGCGGGGCCCGTGACCGGCGTCGCTTTCCATCCCGACGGCGCCCACGTGGCCAGCGGTTCGTACGATGCGACTGCGAAACTTTGGGATATCACCCGGCCGCCCGAGACAATCGAGCGTCGCGACTGCTCAAACATCGTCAACGTGGTGAGCTTCGACGTCGATGGAGCACGATTGATGGTCGGCACGGCATTCGGCGCCCTGGTCCTTGATGCGGCTGACGGCCGTACGATCCATGACTTGAGCGAAGTGCGGACCGCAGGCTACGCATTGTTTGGTGGAAACGGATCATCCGCGATTGTCGGCTGCTCGGATGGCATGGTGCGGGTCCTGGATCTGGCGACGGGAGGCGAGATAAATCGCTTTCCGGGCGCGCTGCCGAAAGAGAGCGTGCGAATGGCACTGAACCCTGCCGGAACACAGTTGGCTTGCAGCCATCATCTGTCGAACGTGGTCTCGCTTCGTGATCCGACGTCCGGCGCTGAGCTTCGCAGTCTCAACCGAAAGGGCCCGGGCCTGGCGATGACCTATAGTGTCGATGGCGCATATCTGGCGACTGGAAGCACGGCGGGCGAGACTCTCCTATGGGACAGCCTCAGCGGACGCCAAGTGTGGGCGACGCAAGAACACGATTCAGCCGTCATGTCGATCGCTTTCAGCTTGGACGGAAAGTGGATCGCGACTGCCTCTGAGGACGCGACCATCAATCTCCTTGACGCGCGGAGCGGAGCGGTACGGCTGACGCTCAATCCCCATATCGGCGATGTCTGGTGCGTGGCCTTCAGCCCGGACGGGACGCGTTTGGCCGCCGGCGGTCGCGATCGCACTGTACGCATATTTGATGCGGCGAACGGTTATGAAGTGCTTTCGCTTCGCGGAGCGACGGGGACGATCATGGGTCTGGCGTGGAGCCCGGACGGCCGCCGGATCGCCGCTGGGTCCTGGGCCCGCGAGGTCTTTATCTGGGATGCGGGGTTGGAATAATGCCCGTACGATAATTCCAGGCTCGTACGAGAATCCCTTCTCGCACGAACTCAATCCTTTCCCATAAACGAATTCAATCAATCCCCCAATCTCTCCAGGCGGCGGATTTGAAATCGGGCCACCGCGCACGATAATCCTCGCACCATGCCCCGAGACGACTCAACCTATACCTGCGGCTCTTGCGGCGAGGAGATCGTCATCCCCATCGACCTCTCCGCCGGTCGCTCGCAGGAATACGTCGAAGACTGCCCGGTCTGCTGCCACCCGAACGTCATCCGCATCGAGATCGACGAAACCGGCGAAGCCCGCGCCCGGGGCGAGCACGAGTAAAGTCAACAGCGGAAAGCCGGCTCTCCGCGGGGTGATGGGCTGCCCGAGTGAAGTCTCGTGCTAGCACGGCCATGCACCGAAACTGCCGGCGAAGGTCCGATGACCATCAAGGAAAGTCAAGCCCCTTGAAAACGAAAACGCTCAGGTGACAATGAAGCCGCAAGGTACGCCGATGGACATCTACAGCGTAAAACAACGCTCGGCGCTCATGGCGAAGATTCGGCGTGCAAACACACGCCCGGAGATATTGGTCCGAAGTCTGTTGCACCGGCTAGGCCATCGGTTTCGTGTTCATCGGAAGGACCTGCCGGGCACGCCTGATATCGTGCTGCCGGGATTTCGGATCGCGATCTTCGTACATGGGTGTTTTTGGCACCAGCATGCCCGGTGCAGGCGTGCGACAATGCCGGCGACTAACGTGTTTTTTTGGAAGGCGAAATTCGACTCGAACAAAATTCGAGACCGTCGCAAAGTCAGGGAGCTACGGCGTATCGGATGGAAAGTGATCGTACTATGGGAGTGCGAGACAAAACGAACCGGACTCGAGAGGCTTGTTGTCAATCGGATTGCCGCACGATGACGACGATCGAATTGTTCGCGGGGATCGGTGGCTTCCGGATCGCGGCGGAAGAGTGCGGATTTCAGACGATCTGGGCGAATGATATTTGCCCGAGCGCCTGCAAAGTGTACCGACATCGATTCGGAGCGATCAGCCATCACGAGGGAGATATTCGCGACGGGAAAGGTACGATTCCCGTTCACGATGTGCTTACCGCGGGTTTTCCATGCCAGCCATTCAGCAATGCGGGGAAAAAAAGGGGAATCCGCGACCCGCGCGGAACACTGTTTCGAGAAATCATCGACGTACTTTCCCAGCGGCAACCAAGATTCTTCATTCTTGAGAATGTGAAACGCCTCCTTTCGATGGAACGCGGCTTGCATTTCGCGACGATTCTATCGTCTCTTGCCGAGTTGAATTATCACGTTGAATGGCGATTGCTCAATGCTATTGACTTTGGACTTCCCCAGAATCGACAAAGGGTCTTCATAGTCGGCGCCAAGGCGAACATCGATTCGGCGTCCGCTGGCCCTTCAAAAGAACCGGTCAGCATTCGACTTGCGTCAACCGACGATCTCGCAGGTCAGGAGCGACTTGGTTCAATTCTGTCCGAGCCGTCGGAATGGCAGCTGATCGAACGACACGGAACAACCTTTCCGTCATGGGGGATGGCTCGTTGTGGTCGCTTTATCTCGGCTGAACTGAAATCGTTTTCGTCAGCGTCTCGACGCATCATGCTTCGCGACGT
>DATMEE010000060.1:0-3068 GCA_035557035.1 Phycisphaerae bacterium | reverse complement strand
AGTTACGAGGTCGATTTTTACCTGCCTGAAATGGTGAAGGGATATCGCGAGCGCGTTGGCCCGCCGCCTTTGACCGAGTACCGCAGCACGATCCACGGCATGCCGAAAAATCTGAAGGAGCCGGACATCGTGAAGATCGTGAACAGCGGCGTCGTGCCGCGTCTCGACGATCTCGACCTGGCCCGCGATTATAATTCCGTCCAACTGCAACGGCATTTCCGCACCAACACCGAAGTCCCGTACCCCTACATCAAGGACATTGATTTCGAGACGATGGCAAAATTCTCCGAGCATGATGTCGGGCTGCCCGGCGTCGACATCACCATCAAGCCGGTGCGCTCCTACGTTTACGGCGCGCTCGCCTCGCACCTGCTCGGATATGTCGGCGCGCCCGACGACACCAACAAGGAGGAGGCCAAGAAATACACGTTTTATCAGTCGGACGTGGAGGGGAAGTCGAACATCGAGAAGACGATGGACGAATACCTGAAAGGGAAGCCGGGGGTGCGCTACATGCGGCGGAATGCGAAGGGCCAGATCGACGGCGTGCTCCGCGAGGAAGCGCCGCAAGCCGGAGCGAACGTCGACCTGACCATCGATGCCCGGATCCAGGCGATCGTGGAAGAAGCGTTGCGCGCGGTCGGGCGCGGGGCGGCGGTGGTAGTCGATCCGAACAACGGCGACATCCTGGCCATGGCCACGGTGCCATCGTTCAATCCAAATACATTCATCCCGAGCATTAAGGCGAAGGAGTGGGACGAACTCAAAAAAGCGCCAGCCGATCCGCTCATCAACCGGGCGGTAAGCGCGTTTCCTCCCGGGTCGACCTATAAACTGGTGACGGCGCTGGCCGGATTGAAAAAAGGCCTGGGCAATGCGCGCTACGATTGCGGTGGCGGTGTCGGCTACGGCGACCATTTTTTCAGGTGTCACATCGCCGAGAAAGGCCGCACGCATGGAACTCTGAACCTCGCTGAAGCGATCAAGGTCTCGTGCAATTCCTATTTCTACCAGATGGGCAACGCGGCGGGGATCGATGCAATGGATGAGATCGGCGATTTGCTTGGCCTCGGTAAAGCGACAGGCGTGGAAATCACCGGGGAGCAGCCAGGCGTTTTGCCGGGACCCGATTGGATGCGCATCCATTATCCGAGAGAGCGGTGGTCATCGGCTTACACCGCGAACGTTTCGATCGGTCAGGGCTATGTTCTGGTCAGCCCGCTGCAAATGGCGATGGTTTATGCGGCGCTGGCCAACGGCGGCGTCGCCTATCAACCCCGGCTCGTGAAAAACGTGGTAGGGACGGACGGCAAGCCGATCCTGAACGAAAAGGGCGAGCCGGTTGTTTCCCAAAAACCGAAGGTGCGCGGCGATTTGCGTTTTGATGTCGGAGCTCAGCAGATCGAGCAGGCCCGGCGGGCCCTGTTGAGTGTGGTGAACGAGGGCGGGACCGGCGGCAGGGCGCGTCTGCCGAATGTCCTGGTCGCGGGCAAGACCGGTTCGGCCCAGGCGATGACCGATGGCAAGAGCGATACGATCGCCTGGTTCGCCTGCTTTGCTCCCTACGACAAGCCGAGGTATACCATCGCCGTGATGGTGCAGGGCGGCAAAGGCGGTGGCGCCGTCGCCGCGCCGATTGCGGCCCGGATCATGGAACGCACTATGTTGCTGGAGCAGGGAAAATTCGAGTCGCAGCTCGCCTGGCTCGAACCGGCCCGAAAGCCCAATCCGTTCCAATTTCTCGAATCAGTCGATTTCAAGGATTCGGGCGTCGGTGGGCAGCCTGAAGACGAAACAAATCCAAGCGACGCGCAGAGCACCGCTTCACAGCTCGCCGCGATGGGACCCGCTCCCGACGTGGAACCCGAAGCGGATGCCGCGGGCCGCGTGGCTGGCAAGAAAGTCGTGCGCGCCATTCCCGTCGCCACGCCGCCGCCCCGGCGCAGCTTTTTTGAACGACTTTTTGGCGTCCGCCCGAAGCCGACTCCACCACCCACGCCGCCGCCCCAGCGCCGGCCGGTGCGCAGATGAACAACTCTTGATCGAAACCTAGCGCAGACCAATCAACGCCACGCTTCGCTCATGATCACACCCACTCTCCCCAATTATGATAGACAAGGTAAAACGCATTTTAGGTTTCGGTTCGCCGAAGACCGGCAACAAATTAATAATCAGCGTCGAGAAACTCGAGCGCCGCGTGGCGCTGCTCGAGAACGGACGCCTGGAAGAATATAACGTCGAGCGCAATACCTCCCGGAACATCGTCGGGAGCGTTTATAAGGGCAAAGTTAAGAACATAGAGATGGGCTTGAAGGCGATGTTCGTGGACATCGGCTTCGAGAAAAATGCGTTCCTCCATTTCTGGGACGCGATCCCCGCAGCGCTCGACAGCGGCATTGAGGAAATCGACCGCCCCAAAGATCGGCGCCCGAAAAAGCGGATCACGGCCAAGGATATTCCGAGCATTTATCCCGTCGGCTCGGATGTCATCGTGCAGGTGACGAAAGGGCCGATCGGCACCAAAGGCCCGCGCGTTTCCACAAATCTCAGCTTCGCGGGGCGCTATCTGGTTTTCATGCCCTACAGCGATCGCAGCGGCATCTCGCGCAAGATCGAGGACCCGAAGGAGCGGGAGCGGCTGCGCAAGATCCTGCGCAGCCTGGAAATCCCTGAAGGTGTCGGGGTGATCATTCGAACGGTCGGCGAAGGGCAGCGCGCCCGCTATTTCGTGCGCGATTTGAGCCTGCTTCTCGAGCAGTGGGCGCGAGTCGAGGAGGTGATCAAGAACGATCCGGCCCCCTGCCGGGTCTTTGAAGAGCCTGACCTCGTGGAGCGCACCGTCCGCGATTTTCTGACGGACGAAATTGACGAGGTGGTCTGCGACGACCGGGCGTCGATCGACCGGATGAACGCCATGGTTGGCCAGATTTCCCGCCGGGCGCGGAACCGAATTCAATTTTACGACGGCGCCGCGCCGATCTTCGAAACGTTCGGCGTGCAGAAACAGATCGACGACGCCTTCCATCGGCAGGTCTGGCTGAAATGCGGCGGTTATATTGTGATCGACG
>DATMEE010000059.1:0-6654 GCA_035557035.1 Phycisphaerae bacterium | reverse complement strand
CGACGGCACGGGGTTGCAGTGCAAGGTGGTCGACGATCCGCTTTCCTGCGTGGCGCGCGGCACGGCGGTCTATCTGGAGAATCTTTCCGAGTGGAAGGATACGCTGGATTCCGATCACCATCATCTATGACGTTTCGCACTATCAGAACGCCTCACGCAAGTGAGGGGCCTTTTTGATACGAGCAGAGAAATTCTCCCCAACAGAACGAAGTCGGTTCCACTCACCAAGGCCCCCATCCTTGGCAGACCGGTTTCTGATGCCTTAGTCACGTCACATGAATGTCCCGACGGCAGAAGCGGATCAAGCCGGCAATCCAGAGTGAGGCGCCGGCCCCGACCAGAATTCCCATGTTCCTCCACGGCCACTCGGTGTGGATCACGATCGGCAGCGGCTGGTAATAGTGCAGAAATCCGGTGAAGGCGACCTCCTGCGCTCGCGGCCAGAAGGCGGCCAGCAAGTTCAGAATGAACGAATAGAAGATCAGCAGAAAGCAGATGATCAGCGTCACGCCGCGGCGCTCGCACGAGGCGGAGATGCACAGCGACAGTGCGGCCAGCAGTAGATAGGCGGCGTAAAAATTCACGGCGACGATGGCAAGCTTCGCCATCATCCCCACGTCGCCAATTGTGTTCAATTTCGCCCCGACCCAGACACCGGCCCAAGCGCCGAAGAGAATCGGCAGCCCCATAAGGAAAAGCACGATGCTGACCGACGTATAAATGCGCGCGCGGGAGACCGGCAGCGTCGCGATCATCTCGATCGTCCCGCGATCCATTTCGCCCGAGAGCGCTCCGCTCGACACCGCGAGGATGAACGAAACCACCAGCACCCACGTCAGCGGGTGGGTGAAGACGAAGCTAGCCAGGCCGGTGGTGGTCAGCGCTTCGCCCAGGTCGGCTCCCAGCATGGCCTGCATAAGTTTTCGCACCCATTCGAGCTGCAGCCAGCGGCGGCCTTCTTCGAGGGGGACGGAGTGCGTCGCGAACATGAACAGGATCACGAAGGCGAAGAGCAGGATGGTCGCGCCGCCGGCGAGCAGCCAGTAATCGCGAAGCGTGCGTTTAAGGATGGTGGGGTTCATGCAATCAACCGTCGCAGCGAGGTCCTCAGAATTAACTTCGGAATGACTCCATTGCGGCACTATCCAGAGCGACGGCGTCGTTCGCGCGATAATAATCGGAAAACAGGTCTTCGAGATCAGGCGCGCCGATGGTCACGTCGGCCACCCCGATGCGCGACAGCCAGGACACCAGTTGCTCCGCATCGCCCCGCCAGGTGGCCGTTGCGCGGCTTTCGCGCCAGGCGAGCCCGCCCATGCCGGGCGGCGGGGTTTGGCCGTCGATGGACTTTCCGGGCTTGAGGCGAAACTCCACGCGCCGCAATGCCCGGGCTTTTAGCTGGTCGATGGTGCTGGATTCGATGAGTTTTCCGGCCCGTATGATGGCCACGCTGTTGCACAGTTCCTCCACTTCGCCCAGGGTATGGCTGGAGAAAAGCACGGTGCGGCCGTCGGCCACGACCGCGCGCAGCTCCGCGTAGAGCAGTTGCTGGACGAGAGGGTCGAGCGCCGTGGTCGGTTCGTCGAGGATGAGCAGCTCGGGCCGGTGCATCATCGCGTAGATCAGCCCGAGCTTCTGCTTCATGCCGCGGGAGTAGTTGCGGATGCGGCGCTTCAAGTCCAGATCGAGCCGCTCGCGCAGGCGCTCAATCTCCAAATCGGATCTTCCACCGCGCAGCTCGTTGCCCATGGCGAGGAATGCGCCGCCCTTCATGTGCTGGGGAAAGCGCACGTCGCCGGGCAGATAGCCTACGCGCGAGCAAATCTCGGTCGAGTTTTTCCACGCATCCAGGCCCAGCACCCGAGCGGCTCCCTTTGTGCGCCGCAGCAGGCCGACAAGAATGCGCAGGGCTGTCGTCTTGCCCGCGCCGTTCGGGCCGAGAAAGCCGAAAATCGAGCCTTGCGGTACCGTCATCGAAAGCTGGTCGAGCGCCCGATGCCGGCCATACTGCTTGGTGAGTTTTTCGATTTCGATGACGGGATTCATTTGGCGATTTGGCGATCTGGTGATTTGGCGATTGAATGAAGTCCACTCCTCGCCCGTAAGGGCGCACGAATGTTGCCAGGGGCGCGGCGAAGCAAGCCCCTGGAAGAAGGTTCATTTATTTTTCCCGCCCGGCAGGGCGGACGAAGCCTCTGCCAGGCGGAGGGACTAAGAAGCATGAGACCAGGGGCTTGTGTAGTTACCATTGACGGGGATGGTGGGACTGCAGGTCCCGCACTTCCGTGCGGAGTCTGAAACGGCAACTTAGAAGACAGGTGATTCATGCTAATCCGCTCATATCCATTACTTCTGGCAATCATAGTCGCAATTTCGGGGTGCGCGCAATCCCGGCATGGTCGCGATGAGTTGCTCGTCGTGAATGCAAAGGTGTGGACCGCCGATCCTCAGCGCGCCGAAGCTGCGGCTTTCCTGGTTCGCGATGGTCGTTTCGCATATGTCGGCGATGAGCTTGGCGCTCGCAAGCGAGCCCGACGCGGCGCTCACGTCGTGGACGCCGGCGGCCGGCGTATCCTGCCGGGGCTGATTGATTCTCACCTGCATCTGATCGACGGCGGGCTTCAACTCTCACGGTTGAACCTGCGCGATGTGCCGGACCGCGCGGCGTTCGTCGATGCGATTGCGAAGCATGTGGCCGATCTGCCGCCGGGCCAGTGGGTGCAGGGCGGGCGGTGGTCGACGGAGAGCTGGCCCGACCCGGCCCAGCCGCGGCGCGAGTGGATCGACGCGGTCACGCCGAACCACCCGATGTTGCTCTCGAGGATGGACGGCCACGCGGCCCTGGCCAACAGCGTGGCACTGGACAAGGCGGGCATCGACCGCCATGGCCCGCAGGACCCGCCGGGCGGCCAGATCGAGCGCGATCCGGCGACGAATGAGCCGACGGGCATTCTGAAGGATGCGGCCATTGATCTGGTGAGCAAGCAGATTCCCCAGCCGTCGGACGCGGAACTGGATGCGGCGCTGGAGCGGGCAATGCGCCACGCGAACGCGCACGGCGTCACCTGCGTGCATACGATGTCGGAGTTTCGGCACTTGGCGGCATTCGACCGTGCGCGTGAGAAAAAGAAGCTGACGCTTCGGATCCGGCAATATGTCAGTGATAATTGGGAAAAGTCAATTTTGGAGGCTGCGGCACACCAGGACGATCAGTGGCTTCGAGTGGTGGGATGCAAAGAGTACGCCGATGGTTCGCTAGGATCGCGAACGGCATTCATGGCCGGTCCATACAAAGATAATCCGCTGGAAAATTCGGAGTGGCGTGGTTTGCTCCGGGAGAATCTACAGACTGATGGATTGCTGATTTCATTTTATATGGTTGCGGGAGTTCACCGTTTTGCCCTGGCCGTTCATGCCATCGGCGATCAGGCGAATCACCTGGTGTTGAACTCATATGAAAACTTTAAGACAAGTCAGCTTCTGGACTTTGACCGGCATATTCGCGCTGGAAAACCGCGTAGAAAGATTAGTTTTTACGAGTTCACCGACCCGCCTGCCCGGATCGAACACGCTCAGCACTTGCTGCTTGATGATATTCCCCGTTTCGCCAAGCTTGGCATGGTCGCCTCCATGCAACCCCTCCACAAGGCCGATGATGCCCGTTACGCCGAAAACGCCATCGGGCGCGAGCGTTGCGAATCGAGTTACGCTTTCCGCACACTCCTTCATTACGGCACGATCGTCGCTTTCGGCAGCGACTGGCCGGTGGTCTCGCTCGATCCGTTCCTCGGTGTGCGCGCCGCTGTCACGGGCCTGTCGCTAGAAGGCAAGGTGTTCGTCCCCGAGCAGAACATCACAGTGGAAGAGGCCCTGACCTGCTACACCCGCAACGCGGCCCGCGCCGCCAGGGATGAGGCGTCGCTGGGCATGATTCGCGAAGGCATGCTGGCAGACTTCGTGATTCTTGACGAAGACCCGTTTACGCACGATTTCAGGCAGGAAACAACAATCAAGCCTTCAGCAGTTTATGTCGGCGGCCGACAGGTCTTCGAGTGCGAGAGAGGGTCGGAGGCAAAGGACTGGTCACGGATGGACAATTTCGATCGGGTTTCACTAGAATCATGTCATGAACATCGTTGAAACCAACCCCGACATCCTCGATGGCACGCCGATTTTCCGTGGCACGCGGGTGCCAGTGCAGGCATTGATTGACCACATTGAGGCCGGCGATTCGCTGAACGACTTCCTCGAGGACTTTCCAACGGTTTCCCGCGAGCAGGTCGTGGAATTTCTGGAAGCGGCGACCCGAAATCTCGTTGCAACTCTTACCTGATTCTTGTCGGGGAATACGTTCGTGCGCATCCTGCTTGATGAGTGCCTTCCGCGCCGCCTTGGCGCACTACTCCACGGTCACGACGTTAAGACCATGCCACAGATGGGATGGGCGGGCCAACGGAATGGCGACTTGTTGCGTCAGGCGGAAGCAGAATTCGATGCAATCCTGACGATTGATCAGAGCATCTCTTCAGCAGAACATCAGCAAGCATCGTCTTTGTCTGGTGGTGCTTCACGCAACTTCGAATCGGCTCGAAGACATAAGAACTCTGCTCCCGGGAATTCAAGGGGCAATCAAGACCTGCACGCCGGGCACGGTCGTTCACGTTTCTTGACGCTTCCGATCCTGCTCGCCCTGATTAGCGAGGTTTAAGCGGGGCTTCATCAAGAGGCGTATAATGCGACGGAATCATATTTTCACCGTGACCGTCTTCACCTCGGTATAGTGATCCAGCGCATACTCGCCAAGCTCGCGGCCCATGCCGCTTTGCTTGAAGCCGCCGAAGGGGGCGGCCGCGTCGAAGACGTCGTAGCAGTTCACCCAGACCGTGCCGGCGCGAACCGCGTTGGAAATCGCCAGTGCCTTCTGAATGTCCTTCGTCCAGACCGCGGCCGCGAGGCCGTACACGCTGTGATTGGCCCGCTGGACGACGTCGTCGAGGTCCTTGAACTTCATGACGCTCAGGACGGGGCCGAAGATTTCCTCGCGTGCAATGGTCATGTCATCCTTGACCGCGTCGAAGACGGTCGGCTCGATGAAGAAGCCGCGGTCGCCGACGCGGCTGCCGCCACAAAGCATTTTCGCGCCCTCGTCGCGGCCCTTGCCGATGTAGCCCATGACTCGGTCAAACTGCTCCTGGCTGACCTGCGGCCCCTGCTCGGTCTTGGCGTCGAACGGGTCGCCTACTCGGCGGCTCTTTGCCTTCTGCACCAGGCGGGAGACGAACTCCTCGTGGACCTTTTCCTCGACGTACAGGCGCGAGCCGGCGCAGCAGCACTGGCCCTGATTAAAGAACAGCCCGAAGTAGGCGCCTTCGATGGCCTGATCCATGTCGGCATCGGCGAACACGACGTTGGGGCTCTTGCCGCCCAGTTCCAGGCTCACCCGCTTCAGGTTGCTCTTCGCCGCCGACTCCATGATGAGATGCCCGACCTCGGTCGAGCCGGTGAATGCCACCTTATCGACATCCATGTGCCGGGCGATGGCGCCGCCGGCCGTCGGTCCCATTCCGGGCACGACGTTGATCACGCCCGCGGGATAGCCCGCCTCCATCGCGAGGTTCGCGACGTAGAGCGCAGTGATCGGCGTCTGCTCGGCCGGCTTCAGGACCACCGTGTTTCCCGCCGCCAGGGCTGGTCCCCACTTCCACGCCTGCATCAACATCGGGAAGTTCCACGGGATGATCTGGCCGCACACGCCGATCGGCTCATGCCGGGTGTAGCAAAAGTACGGCCCGTTGATCGGGATGGTCTTGCCGTGAATCTTGTCCGCCCAGCCCGCGTAGTAGCGATAGCAGGCCACCGTCAGTGGCAGATCGATCTTCCGTGAATCGCCGTATGGCTTGCCGTTGTCCAGCGTCTCCAGCATCGCGAGCTCGTCGGCGTGCTTCTCGATCAAATCCGCCAGGCGATACATCAGGCGGCCGCGTTCGCTGGCGTTCATCTTCGGCCAGGGCCCGGTCTCGAACGCCTTTCGCGCGGCCCTTACCGCTTTTTCAACATCGGCGTCGTCGCCCTCGGCAATGTGCGCAATGACGTCGCCGGTAGCGGGGTTGATCGTCTCAAAGGTCTTGCCACCGGCGGCGGCGACCCATTGGCCGTCGATGAGGCACTGGGTGTGCTTGACGTTAGCGTCTTTTCGGGCGGCGGCGGAGGGGGCAGTGAGCGTGGCCATGGGAATACCTCCTTCGAAATTGAGGACGACTTTGATTGCTGTCGGGACTCCGTAAGGTTAATCCGGATAGATAATATGGGGAAGTCAACCGCGTTTGCCCTTGGCCCTTATGCCTCCGCCCTGGAAGCTGAACAAGGACAACGCCTGAGCGCTTGACCGGATGGAATCGAGGCATGCCTTTCGGTATAATGCGAGGCCAGTAGGCCATAACATGCGCCATGTCGTGAGGTTCGGGGATCAGTTCCAGTCCAGGAGTCGGAGAATGAAGCGGTTCAGCAGGTTTTTCTGTTGCACGTGCGCCTGGCTGGCGCTTTGTTCGAATGCGTTGGCTGAAGTTCCGGGCGATGTGGACGGCGACGGCGATGTGGACTTTGATGACTTCGCGTTGTTCTCCGTCTGTGAGGCCGGACCTCACATACCAGCCA
>DATMEE010000058.1:0-4041 GCA_035557035.1 Phycisphaerae bacterium | reverse complement strand
AATGTGTCCATATGCTATAATTCTGTCATGACAGAGATTAGTGCGGCGAAATTCAAGCAGGAATGCCTCGCGATCCTTGATTCTGTCGGACCCGAAGGCATTATCATCACCAAGCGGGGTAAACCCGTGGCTAAACTGCTTCCGATTGAAAAAACCGGGCGCTCATTGATCGGCAAGTTCAAGGGCAAAATGCGCATCAAGGGTAACATTCTCTCGACAGGCACGCGCTGGGATGCTGAATCTTGATACCCATATTTTGTTGCATGCCTTCAACGGCAGCTTGAGCCGTGCCGAGCGAAAGCTGCTCTCGGGCGATTCTTGGAGCATCAGCGCGATCGTTCTCTGGGAAATTGCCAAGCTCATTCAACGTGGCCGAATCGTGCTCGACATCGAATCCGCGGATTTCCAACGCCATCTCGCGCGAATCCATGTCTGGCCGATAGATCTCGCCATTGCCCAGCGCTCAATCCAACTGGATTTTCGGGGCGATCCCGCCGACGAGCTAATCGCCGCGACCAGCATCGTCCACGCCGTGCCCCTTATTACTCGCGACCGGCAAATACTTGCTTCCGCGATCGTGCCGCTTGCGATTTATTAAATTTTCCGCAGTGGAGAAGTATCCATGCCAGTCCCCACACGGCGTCCTCTTCTTTTGATCGTCCGCGACGGCTGGGGTCACAACCCCTATCCCGAGTGGAATCATGCGAATGCCGTATATCTGGCACGGACGTCCGTCGATGACCGCCTGCGGGCGAGCTACCCCTGGACCCAGATTCACACCAGCGGAGAGGACGTCGGCCTGCCCGCCGGCATCATGGGCAACAGCGAGGTCGGGCATCAGAACATCGGCGCCGGGCGCATCGTCGATCAGGAGCAGATGCGCATCACCCGCACCGTGCGAGATGGTTCGTTTTTCGAGAACAAGACGCTTCGCGCGGCCGTCGAACACGCGAAACAGAATGGCGGCTCGCTGCACGTCATGGGCCTGTGCAGCGACGCGGGTGTTCATTCGGCGCTGGAGCACGCCTACGCTCTGTTCGAGCTTGCCCGGCGCGGCGGCCTCGGCCGAGATCAAGTGCTCTTTCATGCCTTCGGCGATGGCCGCGACTCTCCGCCGAACAAGGGCGTCGAATACATCCGCCAGGTGGAAGCTCGCATGGAGCAAATCGGTGTCGGGCGGGTGGCAACTGTCGTCGGGCGGTTCTACGCGATGGACCGTGATAATCGTTGGGATCGCGTGGAGAAGACGTATCGACTGCTGACCGAGACGAAAGGGGCGCACGTCCCAACCGCCGCCGAGGCATTCACCCGATACTACGCGAACCCGACAGACGCCAGTCGTCACGGAGACGAATTCATCGAGCCGACCGTCGTCGGCGAGCCGCGGCCCATCCGCCCCGGCGACGCCGTGATCTTCTTCAACTTCCGCGGTGATCGCCCCCGCGAGCTGACGAAGGCGTTCGTCTATGACACCTTCCCCTTCGCGGCGCCGGATCGTAGCGGCGTCACCGAGACCCGGGCTGAACAGAGCGGCGACCAACAGAGCCGCGCCCGTAAGGAAGCGGGCAGCGCTTCGTTCACCGGTATGCCCGAGTCCGCGATTGGGCCCTCACCGCTTCCTGACGGGCGCGGCTCTGTATACGGCTTCGCCCGCGGCCCGCGCATTCCCAATCTCTACTACTGCACCATGTGCGACTACGAAAAAGACCTGCCGGTGCAGGTTGCGTTCTTGCGCCCCCCAAAAATGTCCAACATCCTCGGCGCCTACTGGTCCTCACTCGGATTGACCCAGTTCCGCTGCGCCGAAACCGAAAAATACCCGCACGTCACCTTCTTCTTCAACGACTACCGCGATGATCCGTTCCCCGGCGAGGAGCGCGAGATCATTCCCAGCCCGCGCGACGTGACCACCTACGACCAGAAGCCGGAGATGAGCGCCCACGGCGTCACCGAGGAGATGCTCCGCCGCATCGCCTCCGACAAGTACGACCTCTTCGTTCTCAACTTCGCCAACGGCGACATGGTCGGCCACACCGGCAAGCTCGACGCCGCGATCCGGGCGGTCGAGACGGTCGACGCCTGCGTCGGCCGCGTGCTCGGCGCCGTTCTCGCCAAAGGCGGCGCCGCCATCGTGACAGCCGACCACGGCAACTGCGAGCAGATGATCGACCCCGCCACCGGCGGCCCGCACACGGCGCACACCACCTACGACGTCGATCTTATCGTCGTGGATGACCGCTTTCGCAGCGCGTATGACGCCACGACGGGCGAACCCGTCGGCCACTACGCCCGCAACGCCGCCGCCGCGGACCGCGCGACGAGCGATTCCATGCTCCCCCCCGGCATCAAACTCCGCGAAAACGGCCGCCTGGCCGACATCGCCCCGACGCTGCTGAAGCTGGCTGGCATCCCGCGGCCGCTGGAGATGACGGGCCAATCTCTCGTATAATGATGGATCGAGGCACTATGGCTGACACGCAAACAACCAAGTTGACGGCCGCCGAATTCGAGGAACAATTCGCGGACGTTCCAAACGTCGAACTTGTTCGCGGAGAGGTCATCAAATTGTCACCTGGCGGAATGGGGCACAGTCGCCCGTCAACGAATGCCTCGTTTCTTCTCGAAACCTGGGCCAGGTCATCCGGCTTGGGACGGGTCGTTTCGAACGAGGCCGGCCTGATTACTGCGGAAGACCCCGACACGGTCCGAGGGGCGGACGTCGCCTATTTCTCCTTTGCGCGTGTGCCCAAAGGGGAACTGCCCGAGGGCTTCTCGACCGTGCCGCCGAATCTGGTGGTCGAGGTTCTGGGAAGGGGCCGGGGCTGGCGAACTCTCACAACCAAGGTGGCCGAGTATCTTGAAATGGGCGTTGATCTTGTTTGGGTCGTTGATCCCGGCAAACGCACGGTCCACATCTTTAAGTTCGACGCGCCGCCGGCGCAGGTCAGCGAGAACGAGCGGATTGAAGATGGCGAGATTCTGCCGGGATTCTCGTGCATGATCGCGGAATTTTTTGAAGACTGACGATTGCCTCTGAGGGAGAATGGACATGTTCGATCGAATCACATTCGACCCTGACATCATGAGAGGGCGGGCCTGTATCCGGGGGATGCGCATTCCTGTTTCGGTCATAGTGAATCAAATCGCCCATGGCGCGAGCCGAGAGGAAATCCTTGCGGAATATCCCGACCTCCAAGCCGAGGATATCCAGCAGGCCATCGAATACGCCGCTTGGCTGACTCAGGAACAGGTCCATTCCGCATAGGGGGGAAGTAAAGGATTGCGATTTCTTGCGGATATGGGTATCAGCCTAAAAGTTGTCGAGTGGCTTCGAACGGAAGGCTACGAGACGATTCATCTTCGTGATCAGGCGTTACATCGGCTGAAAGATCCACTGATTTTTTCCAAGGCCGTTGATGAAGGCCGCGTACTGCTCACGTTTGATCTCGACTTCGGAGAAATTGCCTCACTTTCCGGCGGGCAAATCGTTAGCGTGATTCTATTTCGATTGCGCAATACGCGAACCGTCAACGTCATTGCAAGGCTCGCCTCGGTATTGACGGATGCGTCGAAGGCACTTGAAGAGGGCGCGATTGTCATTGTTGAAGATTCCCGCCACCGAGTTCGCATGCTTCCCATTCGTCCGGCGGAGTGAAAGAAGACTGACACGGTTAAGTCATCCATCCTTCACGCATTTTCAAGAGTGCCCAGCGTGATATCTCTGCTCGCCTTTACGAACGAAGTGCATATCTCGTATGCGACTGGAAATCCCCCTGATATGAAGGGAGTTTGTAAGTCGGGAAGGAAACAATCGGGCGATTCCGCGCCTACCTGCGGAGCGGCGTAGTTGGAAATCATCGCAAGGACTGGAACGTCCGGCTTGAAGGCGTAACCCATGACGTCCTCCGCCCACTCCAACTCCCATGGATCAATCGGAGATCGCCGTCCCTCGCACATTCCCACAATCGCCATTGCCGTTGACACCGCCTCCTTTGAGAACTTGAATTGGCTCTCTTTTGGCGATTTGGACGCGACATATAG
>DATMEE010000057.1:0-14642 GCA_035557035.1 Phycisphaerae bacterium | reverse complement strand
TCCATTCTGACCGCCTCGACGCCGGATCCCGCACTCCCGCGTCCTCGCGGATCGACTTGCAGCACTTCACCGGTCTTCAACCGGCGCAATCCGCCGAGCATGACCTCCCAGATACCGATTTCGATCTCGCGAATGAACAGGCCCTCAACGCGTCCGCCTGTCGCCCGTCGCGCCAAGAATTTCGCGGGCAGCACGCGCGTGCGATTCACGACCAGCGCGTCACCGGCATTCAGATACTCAGCCAGATCGCGGAAAATGCGGTGCTCGATTTCGCCCGTGTCTCGGCGGACCACCATCAGGCGCGAGGCGTCCCGCGGCTCGACGGGCTGCTGGGCGATCAAATCGGGGGGAAGCTCGAATTTTAGTTCGCTCGTCCGAATGGGCCTATCCCGCGTCCTGCGTGACTTATGACCGCGTGAACCGGCCGATAAGAATAATTCAGCCCCTTGTAACCCGCCAAAACTTTACCGGGGGAAAATCGAATTCTACGATATTATGAGAAGAGATTGCCGCTCACGACAGGGGCCGCCCCATCTCTATGATTCTGCCGGTCTCACCCGCACCAAGGCCGGCCGGCTAACGAGAGTACGTTCGTCGTGTCAGCACCTTTGAAGTGACTACGGCGATGGATCGGTAACAGGCGATGATCTTGTGGAGGCAAACAGGATGTCACTGATACCCAAAGACCATGTGTTGCACCGATGGTTCGCGGGGCTTGTCGAGGCCAGCTTTCAGACCGAGATCGGCATCGCCGAGCCGAGCGTGCTGGATTACTTGACCGACCTGCTCACCGAGTTCGTTCACGTCGAGCGAATTAATCTGCTCTCGGACGGGCGATCCGTGGAGGAAGTGGCTGCGGCGCTGTCGGCCGTGCAGATCGGCGGGCCGGCGTCGGACGAGGTGCGGCGGCGCGATTTTCACCGGCACATCGGCGACTTCACCCTGTTTTGGACAGGCGTCTACCCGGAGAACCTTCGGCGCATGCACCGCCGCGGGGCGAAGGACGATCTGATCGATTTTTTTGACCAGGGAAAGCGTTCGTACGCGATTGCTTCGCACCTGAGCACGGGAAATTCCGAGCCGCCGGCGGATGTGCTGAAGCAGTTGAGCGACCAGTTTGAATACTGCGTCTACGGGCTGGGACTGGTGCGCAAGCAATGGGAAAGCTCTGGGAACGGCCCGGGGGGATTGGTTGTGGGTTGACGCGAAATCTACTGCGATGACCCGAAACGGAGCCGCGGGCTATTGCCCGTTCGCCGTCATGGTTGTTCGTGCCGTCCCTCAGTTGCCGGCCGGGATGTCGTGCGCGATCTCAATCGATCCAGATACCACTGTCGACACTGAGCGGCCAGCAGCCCCTCCTCCCCGGAGTACATCGGCGGCGCGGCACTGAATTGCTGTCCCGTCAACTCAAAGAGAACCTTGCGCGCGACGTCGCGTACCTGTCGAACGTCGCCGCGCGCGGCTTCACCTGTCTCGACAGCCTTTCCACTCGCTGAGAGAAATTGGCGAGCCTCCGCAATTTCCCGCTCAATCGCCAAAGGCCCGGCGAATTCTTCAAGGTCATTGAGGGATCGAACAAGATTTACGAACATTCCGCACTCGTTCTTGGGATACGGAAAGCCCGGAAGAACATCGTCGGGTTTGAACGGCCCGAGCAACGACTCAATCGATCCGGTGTGTGCCATTGCTAAGACACCCAACGATTCGATGGCCTGTGCCCGGGCCAGGGGGCCGGGTTTCGCCGCAAGCGCGAAATTCAGCGGCAGACACGAAAACTTCGGCTCGATACGACCGAGTCCCGCCGCCGCCGCCGCGGCCCCCAAGTCTCCATCCTTATCCCCGCTGCGTGCGGTTCGCGCGAGCAATTCCAGCGGCGGCAGGTGCTTTTTATCCACCATGAATGCGAGCGCCGTGGCCGCCGACTCGCGAACGGCTTGATCGGGATCGTGCATCATGCTGCCCAGCGTCCAGACCGCCTCCGGGTGCGAACATGCCTTCAGCGCAAATATCGTGAGGCTGCGGGTACTCGGGTCCGCATTCTCCAATGCCAGTTTTTGCAGAACCGGAAATGCGCTTTCGCCAAGGCCGGAGAGCTTGGAGACGTAATAGACACGTTCCTGCAAATCGGTTGCCCTCGCCACGCGCCAGGCAAACCAATGCGCGCGAATGGTGTTCCGCATGAGTAGAACGCACAAGAAGACCAGGATCAGCGCGGTGATTGCGAATGGAAACCAGAAGCTACGTTTGGGCGCGCGCTGTGATCGCGAGTCGGCCCGTGTCAGGCCGGGGCCTGTTGCAGCAGTTCCGGCGCTCGCATTGGTTAATGGGTTATCTGTCGGCTCGTTCATCGATTACGACGCCTCCGGCAATTCCATCATCGTCAAGTGAATGATACTCGCACTTCCACAATGATGAACAGGATTCACAGACTCGGCGTCCCGCTTCCTCGGGGGCGCGGCGCCGTAGACCTTGCCGCCTGATGAGCGGTTCGGTATTCTCGCTGTAGCATGAGCGCGCTGCTTGACGAGAATCAAATCGCGAAGGTGCTCGACCGCGTGGCGGCCGAAATCGCCGCCTCCATTCCGCGCGGGGCGTCGCTGGGAGTCATCGGCATTCGCAGCCGCGGCGATACCCTGGCGTCCCGGCTGATTCGACTCCTTGAAGCACGCGGCTGCGAGAACATCGCCTTCGGAACGCTCGACATCACGCTTTATCGTGACGATCTTGCCGAGATCGGCCCGGCCGCCGTGGTGCGCACGACGGAAATTCCGTTCGACGTGGCGGACAAATATCTTGTTCTCGTCGATGACGTGATTTATTCAGGGCGTTCGATCCGCGCGGCGCTGGATGCGATCAAGGACCTCGGGCGACCGCGTGCAATACGCCTGGCAGTGCTGGTGGATCGCGGCGGGAGGGAGCTGCCGATCCAGCCGGATTTTGTCGGCGTCCGCGCCGAAGGTGAGAACAAGCACATCACCGTCATGTTGAAGGAAACCAACGGCCTTGATCGCGTGGAGATGGAAGAATGACGCCCGGCCGGCCCGTCCAGCAACCGCACAATGCCGCGGCCTCGGCGCGTGCGACGCAGCGCGAGTCCATGGTCTGGCCGCATCGCAATCTGCTGACGCTGGAGGAGCTGAGTGCCGATGAGATCAATCTGATTCTGGAGACGGCCGAGGCGTTCGAGGACGTCTCGACGCGCAGCGTAAAGAAGGTGCCGGCCCTTCGAGGCCGCGTGGTGGTGAATCTCTTTTTTGAGGATTCGACGCGGACTCGAACGAGCTTCACGCTGGCGGCGCAGCGGCTGAGCGCTGACGTAATCGATTTCACCGCGAAGACCAGCTCGCTGAGCAAGGGCGAGTCGCTGCGGGACACGGTGCGGAACATCGAAGCCATGGGCATCGACGTGATCGTCAGCCGCCACCCCGCGGCCGGGGCGAATCATCTCATCGCGCGCAACGTGAAGTGCTGCGTGATTAACGCCGGCGACGGGCGGCACGAGCATCCCACACAGGGGCTGCTTGATATCTATACGATGCGCAAGGCAAAGGGCCGCATCGACGGGCTAAAGGTGGCGATCGTCGGGGACGTAGGCAATTCGCGGGTGGCTCGATCGAACCTGCATGGGCTGCTCAAGCTCGGCGCTCAGGTGACGATGGTCGGCCCGACGACGATGGTTCCGCGCGTGTTTGAGAAGATGGGGGCGACGGTCGAGCACGACTTCGACGCGGTGATCGGCGAATTCGACGTCATCAACATGCTGCGCATTCAGACCGAGCGGCTGGGCTCGAACGTGTTTCCGAGTCTGAACGAATACACCCGGCTGTTTGGCTTGACCAACGACCGCATGAAGCTGGCCAAGCCCGATGTGCTGGTGATGCATCCCGGACCGATCAACCGCGGCGTGGAGATGTCGGGCGACGTGGCCGACGGGGCCAACAGCGTAATTCTGGAGCAGGTGACGAACGGGCTGGCGGTGCGGATGGCGGTCATGTTTTTGTGTACGCAGGCGCTGGGTGCGGGGTCGTAATGCGGTCGGGCAACATCGTTATTCGAAACGGGCGCGTCATCGATCCGTCGCAGGCGATCGACGAAATCGCGGACCTGGTCATCGAGGACGGCAAGATCGCGGCGATCGGGTCGCGCGTGGTGGATGGAACGGGGGCGGCGAAATCGGGCAAATTGCGTTCCGGAGCAGAAGTTCTCGAAATCGACGCCACGGGCAAGATCCTCTGTCCCGGCCTGGTCGACATGCACGTTCACCTGCGCGAGCCGGGCAACGAGGACGAGGAAACCATCGCGTCGGGCAGTGCCGCTGCGGTCGCGGGCGGGTTCACCTCCATCGCCTGCATGCCCAACACGATGCCGGCCATCGACAACGAGGCGGTCGTCGAGTTCGTGCTGCGCCAGGCCGGCCGCGCCGGGCTGTGCAACGTCTATCCGGTGGGCGCCATCACCAAAGGCCGCGAGGGCAAGGAGCTGGCCGAGATGGGCCAGATGGTGCGTGCCGGTGCGGTGGCATTCAGCGACGACGGCCGCGGCGTCGCCAATCCCAATACGATGCTCCGCGCCATGCAGTACGCGCGGATGTTCGACAAGCTCCTCATCCAGCACTGCGAAGACCCCGATCTGGCCGGCGATGGATGCATGAACGCCGGGCTCACCGCGACGCGGCTTGGCCTGCCGGGCATTCCCGCGCTTGCCGAGGAGGTCATGCTGCAGCGCGACATTCTGCTCGCTGAAACAACCGGCGCAGCCTATCACGCCGCCCATATCTCAACCGCGGGCGCGGTGGAACTCGTTCGCCGGGCCAAGCAGCGCGGGATTCGCGTGACCGCCGAGGTCTGCCCGCATCATTTGCTGTTGACCGAAGAGGCGGTCGCGGATTTCGACACGAATTACAAGATGAACCCCCCCTTGCGGCGGCAGGCCGACGTGGATGCGTGCCGCGTTGGTGTCGCCGACGGCACGATCGACTGCCTGGTGACCGATCACGCGCCTCACGGCGCGGATGAAAAGGCGTTCGATTTTCAGGCGGCGCCCTTCGGGATCGTCGGCCTGGAAATCGCCCTCCCGCTGTTTGCACAGGCCCTCGTTCACGCCGGGTTGATATCGTGGCCCCAGCTTGTCGAGCGAATGTCGACGATTCCGGCTCAACTGCTGGGAATCAAGAAAGGAACTCTTCGCGGTGGCGAAGATGGGGACGTGACGATTATCGACCCTGCGGAAACATGGGTAATTACACCCGATCGCTTCTGCTCACGGAGCCGCAACACCCCTTTCGGCAGTCAAAAAGTGACTGGCCGAGTCACCCAAACCATTGTGGGAGGCCACGTTAAGTTCGACGTATCCAGCGGCGTCAACTATGCGTCGGATGCCATGGCGACGATGATGGTGGCCTAACCACGAGAATCACGCAATGAGACCTTCTCCCGCGATGGGCATGTCGGATTTTTCTTGCAGCTTTTGCGCCTTGGGGTACACTTTCAATGAGGTCGGATAATGCATGAGACGCGGTCTTTTCGCCCGGTCTTATTGCTGAATCCGGCCGCGGTTGACGCCGATTATCGGATGGATTCACGTCGCAGGATCGACACATGCGAGCTCCATTTGAGGTTTATCGAGATCGCGCCGATGTTCGATCCGCGAGTACAGTTTTTATAAAGGCGGGGAAATAGCGGCTGCAAGGCGCGGACCGTCCGCCGCAGGCCCCGAGCGCCAGGCGTTTCGAGGCGACCCAGTGACGGCAGAGTTTGAGCGAACGCAAAGGTCGCGACCATCAACTTGCGGCCAGGTGTTCGTTCCCAGCGTCCGAGGAGTCTCGCCATGGCATTGAATTTCCCGCCCACTCCGATTCCGCTCGGATCACCGTATCTGAAATCGCCGCCGATGCTCGATCGCAAGGGCGTCATCGCAGATGGGAAACTGCCGCGGGATCAGCGCAACTACACCCGCCGTGACCTCGACTGCAACCTCTGGCTCATTGACTCGGGCGCCCAGAGCGTGGTGCGGTGCAAGACCGATGACATCTCGGACGCGGGCGTGTTCGCCAGCGCCCCCGTGGGTTATGGACTTGGCGTGGGCCAGCGCTACGAAGTGCGCATCGCTTCCGCGGCCGATTTCATATCGAGTTCTCCTCATCAGGCGCCGTCGCTGGGGTATGGCACGGTGATTCGCCTCGAAGTCGATCTCACGAAGGGCGAGTCGCACCGCGTGGGTTTTGCCATCCGTTTCGACGTACCTCAGCTCATCCCGATCTAACGCTTGCTTGGCCTCAGCACCTTATGGGTGGCTGGTGCGAACCACCACAATCCACCCGCTGCTTTTGCGGCTTTGCATCGAAAAAGTCGTTCACCATCGGGACGATGACGGGCATGCGCTCCATCAGCGTGACGTGTGTCGTGTTGGACAATATGGCCAATCTCGATGCTGAGCGCGGCCGCAGGTCGCCGTGAATCTCGTCGCCCTTGAGGCGGAACATTTCCGCGATGTGCGCAAGCCGTACGCCGTCGGCATCGCCGTGGATGAAAAACATCGGCGCTTGGGTGGCCTTGAGCTTGTCGGCGCCGAAGTCGTACGGTTTCAAATCCATCGCGATGACGCGCTTGACGAAGTTCGGGAATTCGTCCGGCGTCGGGCTCAGTTTCTTGTATTCGGTTTCGATGGGCGAGCCTTTGAATGATTCGGCCGTGAGCTTTGGGAACGCGTCGAGCGCTTCCTTGACGAAGCCGTCGAGGCGGAACGCGGCCGAAATACTGACAACCTTGCGCACCTTTTCCGGATCGCGGATCGCACACTGCATCGCGACGCCCCCGCCCATGCTGTAACCGATGAGGTCCGCTTTTGGGATTTTGAGATGATCGAGCAGCGCCGCCACGTCGTCGGCGAGTTAAGTAGGGTGGGTCGGCCTTTTGACCCACCACATCAAGGGAACCCTTCCGCCGTCGAGGTGAGTCGATAAAGCTGACCCAGCCTACGCGACTTCAGTCCCCATGATTACCTTCTCGGCTGATACCGCATCGCCACCGCCCCCGAGCCGAACTCCAGCCGGCTCACGAGGTTCAAGTCGACATATTTCGATAGTCCCGCGAACAACGTCGGGCCCGTGGCCTGCTACCCTGGGATGACCCACCCCCGCGGCTCCGTCCGTCATGTTTCCCTTGGCCTTCTGCAAAACGCACCCGTCGACGATTGCAACCTCAACCGCGGCGCGCCTTCTCGATTGCAGCGACGTCGATTTTTTTCATCGTCATCATCGCATCGAACGCGCGCTTGGCGGCGGCGGTATCAGGATCGGTTACAGCTTGGGTCAGAGCGATCGGGCTAATCTGCCAGGACAATCCCCATTTGTCCTTGCACCAGCCGCACGCGCTCTCCTGGCCGCCGTTGCCGACGATCGCGTTCCAGTAGCGATCCGTTTCGGCCTGGTCGGTGGTCGCGACCTGGAACGAAAACGCTTCGTTGTGCTTGAGCGCGGACCCGCCGTTGAGCCCGATGCAGGGAATTCCCATCACGGTGAACTCGACGGTCAACACGTCCCCTTTCTTCCCCGACGGAAAGTCTCCCGGTGCGCGGTGTACCGCGCCGACGGACGAATCGGGAAAGGTCCTGGCGTAAAACCGCGCCGCGTCTTCGGCGTCGCCATCGTACCAAAGGCAAATCATGTTCTTTGCCGGCTTATTCATGTCACTTCTCCATCTTGATGAGCCAACCGGGGCCGGAGCCGATGTGCTCACAATCGAAGGCCCTGTTCATCGGCGACAGTGCTTTGGTTCAACTCTGCCGTTTCACCATCTCGTTGATCCAGATCGGGGCGAACGGCGACGTACAACCTTTCGAGCACGGATAGTCGCGATAGATCCCCAGCTTCTCGCCGATGGCGATCGCCCGCTTGCGGAGCTTGGCGTGGTGAACGCCGGTTTCCGCCAGCGCCGCGTTCATCGTCCACTGCGTCTCCGGCGGCGCAGCGGCCATCTCCGACTCGATGCGATCCAGCGTCGCTGGCAGGTCAATTCCCTCCGCACCCTTCGCAATCTTCGATGCGGTGAGGCTCCATCCCGCGCGTGCCGCCCATCCGTCATCATCCTCCATCCACTTTAGGCGAAGCATCTCCTTGTCGGGATGCTCCTTGAGGATGTACGAGTTGAACCAGTCCGCCACCCACGCGAACGTGGCCGTGCGCACCATCTTGTCCAGCTCCGCGGCCGTGAGCGACTTGGGCTTCATCAGCAGGATCGCCAGCAGTTGCGCATCGATGTTGCCGGTCTTCCACAGTTGCAGCGCCAGTTCGTGATCGGCCTTGATCTTCTTGGCCAGCCCGCGAATATCGCCCGTCGCGACGCCGAACGTCTTGGCCTTCCCTGCGCCGTTCTTGACGTTCCAGGCCCGCCGCTTCTCATCGCCCATCGATTCGAGTTTCGCCAGCGCTTCCTTGAGGGTCATTGCCGTCGTTTCCTTGAGTTTCATGGCCGCGATTGTAGCGCAGGGGCAACAGCGCGGGCAAGCGATTCGCGATCAATGGCTGACCACCTCGCTTTCTCAAGAACAGTTTGCGTGGGTGCTAATCCATATAGGGTATGGTTCTTACCCCCTTTCGCGCCTTGTGTCGCGTGACTCGTGATCCGCCGCGGGACAACTCATGCTTTTGCTATACATCCCGGACCGATCGAAGCAGCAAGGGCGCCGCTTGCCCTTGGCGAGCATGTCGCAGGCGGTCTCAATCCGCTTCACGCGCGTCTCTGCCTTTTTACCCGACGTGATCCAGTGAATGAAATCCCGCCGCGCGGCCGGCGTGATCTCCGACCACGCCTCCCGCGCCTTTGTCGGCGCGGCAGCGAGAGCCTTCCGCAGATCGGCCGGCACTTTCGGTTCCGGCTCCTCTGCCACTGGCGCGATTTCCAGCGTGACGACGTCGCCCGCCTCCGCGCCCGCCGCTTCGCGCATCTTCCGGTCCACTTTGAGCCAGTGGCCTCCCTGGCCGTCCGGCTCGAGCGTGGCTCGAAGGGGCAGGCCATTGAGGGCGCCTTCAACTGTCGTCTGTCCCCGCGAGGGGAGCTTCGAACTGGCCTGTTTTGGCAGGGTCAGAAAGGTCCAGTTCAAAGACGCGCTCTGGTGAGGGACGGCCTTCGCGGTCGCCGCCGGCCGGAAGAGTGTCGCACTGAAACGGATCCTGGAAGCGGTTTTGGAATCGCCAAGTTCGGCAGTGGCGGCGGCCTGTGTTGCGACCTCCGCCGACTTCGTGGACGTCCTTTTGGCCATTGCGTTCACTCCATGTCCTGCGGATGCTCACGTGCCTTGCAATGTATTGAAGAACGAGCCGTGCCAACCAATGAAGGCGGGCTCGCGCCTCGTACCACACGCTAAGCCAAACCTCCCCGTCTCCTCGTCAAAGATCATGCGGTAACCGTCGTCATTGTTCTGCACGTTTGTGTTCACTTGAGCGGATCATCACATTCCCGTGATTGAGCTTCAACCTTCTTGATCGGGAATCTCGGGTTCGACCAGCTTCGCAAGTTGCTCCAGCGACTCCTGCCAGCCGAGATAGCACGCCTCTGGCGGAATCGCAGCGGGAATGTTCTCCTGCACGATGTTCACCTCCGTGCCGACGGAGACTTTCTTGAACGTGTAGGTCGTCCGCATCTCCCCAGGGAGATTGGGATCGTCGAAAACGTCGGTCGCGACAATGCGTTCGCCGGGCTTCAACTCAAGGTATTTGCCGCCGAAGGCCTGGCTTTTCCCGGTGGAGAAGTTCGTGAAGGACATCTTGTAAGTGCCGCCTACTTTGGCGTCGAGATGGTGGACGGTGCAGGTGAAGCCATGCGGCGGTAGCCATTTGGAATTCGCAGCCGCGTCAAGGACCGCCTTATAGACGCGCTCGGGCGGCGCCTTGAGGACTCGGTGGAACCGGATGGTGCTCGTGGCCGTCATCTGCTTAGCGTTCGTTTCTACTGTTTTGGTAGTCATCGCATACCTCCTTGAGGAATTCTAGCGAGCAGCAAACCAGCCATCATTTTCACTCTGCGGGGTTAGTTCGCGAGCCGCGCGGTCGGAAGCTCCCGCCGCGATTCCAACAGGTCTCGATACTCGCGCAACGGAAAGTCCGCGTTCTTCCACCGCTGGCGGTACCCGTCTTCGCCATGTTCGTCCAGCACGCGGCGGAGGCAATTGATGCACTCGCTGGCGAACTCGCGGAGGCTACATTCGACGGCCATCACCAATTCGCCGTGGCGGGATCGCGAGAACGTGTCGGCGAACCGATACACGCTCACGCCTACGTGGTATGAGCTTAGCTCTGACGGTGGAATGCTGATTCATGGTGGCTATGGGGGAATAGCGACCCAGCTCAGCAGCAGGAGCCGCTCAACCTACGTCTCTCCGCAGCCTTCTTGGTCAGCCGCTCGAACTTTTCGTCCAGCAGCTTGGCCTGCCCACGAAAAAAGCCACTGGCCAAGAACCTTTGCTAGATTCGGACCAGCGACCTGTCGCCACGTCATAATGCGCCGCGCGGGCATGCAAAAAACGCCACATTTGATAATCGGGGCGACTAGATTCGAACTAGCGACCTTCTGCACCCCATGCAGACGCTCTAGACCAGGCTGAGCTACGCCCCGCTGGCCGCGAATCAGCTCGCGGCCACAAGAGATTAGATTCAAAGCTCAGCGTCCTGTCAATTTCCGCGCTGCCGAATCTGTCCCGACAGATGTTTTGTTGCAGAACATCGAGCAACCCTGTTCCTCATGAGAATCCCTGCACCAACCGCGACACGCACAAATCTAACGGGCGCTTGTTTGCGTCTGTTTCGGTCCGTTTGCGTATCACCCCCCCAAAAACAAACAAATCAACGCCGGAAAACCTCCCGCCTCGACTCAATTTTTTTCGATTTTCGACTTTTCGGAGTTTCGATTTTTTCGGTGTCCCGGCGTCTCCCGCCCCCCTTTGTGCCTTTGTGCCTCTTGTGCCTTGTGCCTTCTTTCCGCGTTTTGACTTTTCGGCGTTTTGGCGTTTGGCTCGCCGCAATGCGCGACACCTGCAACGTCTGCAACCACCGCCTCGACCCCGACGACGCGCTCGTGTCATTCCCCTGCCACGTCCGCGCCTTCCTCGGCCAATCGTTCAGGCTCTGGCGCTGCCCCGGCTGCCGAACCATCCACTGCCTCGACGTCGTCGACCTCGATCTCTATTACTCGAAATACCCCTTCGCCGCCGCGAAGCTCGACCTGCTCTGGCGAATCTTCTACATCAACCTCGCCCGCCGCTTCAAACGCGTTGGCCTGCAAAAGAGCAGCAAGCTCCTCGACTACGGCTGCGCCAACGCCCTCTTCGGCCAGGCCCTGCGCCAGCGCGGCTATACCGGCTACTTCGGCTACGACCCCTATCGCCCGAAGGATGGACTCGGCGATCCCGCGATCCTCGACAACGGCCCGTTCGATTACATCCTCCTGCAGGACGTCATCGAGCACGTCGAAGACCCGCGCGCGTTGCTGAAAGAAATGGACGTCCACCTCGCTGCCGGCGGCCACATTCTCGTCGGCACGCCCAACGCCGACCGCATCGATCTCGCCCGGCCCGACACATTCAAGAACGAGGTCCACGCCCCCTACCACCTGCACATTTACACCCGCGAGGCCCTGGAGCGCTTCGGCCGCGAGTTCGGCTGGACCCCGGTCGCCTTCTACGACCGCTCCTACCACGATCGCCCCTGGTTCGGCATGAACACCCGTGCCGCCAAGGTCTATCAGGGCCTCACCGATGGCACCTTCGACGCCTTTTTCGACCCATTCCACACCGGCCGCGCGCTCTGCTCCCCGCGCTTCTGGTTCTACGCGATCTTCGGCTATTGGCTGAGCTACCGCTCTGACATGTCGATCATGTTCAGAAAAACAGAGCCGCGCCCGTAAGGAAGCGGTTGGCGCTCACGCGCGGACCGGCATGAAACACGAGAGAACCGGCCTCCGTTTGACCCGCTTCGCTCGCCATCGCTATATTTGCCCGATCGCTCGTTAACCTTCGCGGGCGCCGAAAGGGGAGTCGCGTTGACCGTATTCATTGGAACTCTGCTGGCCGCCTACGCCCTCGGCGTCGTGTCGCTATTCTGGCACATCCGCCAAACCTCCCGCCTCGTCGGCCAGGACGCCAGCATCCCCATCCCGGCGACAATCGCCGCCGATCTCCCCGCCATCGACGTCGTCGTCCCCGTCAAGGACGAGGAGCACAACATCGCCATGTGCCTCGAAGCCCTGCTCCGCGAAGACTATCCCCGCGCCCGCATCCTCGTCGTCAACGACCGCTCCACCGACGGCACCGCCGCCGCCGTTCAGACCATCCAGAACGAGCACCCGCAGGTGAAGCGCGTGGACATCACCCACCTGCCGGCCGGCGCGTTCGGAAAACCCAACGCCATCGAAACCATCACGCCGATGCTCACCGGCGACATCGTTTTTTTCATCGACAGCGATATTCAGGTCAAACCGGGGTGCCTCGCCGCTGTCGTCGGATTCATGCGAGCCAACAGCCTCGACTGGTTCGCGGCCTACGGCGAGCCCTCGCTCACCTATTTCTGGGAGCGCCTGCTCGTGCCGCTCTTCGGCGCCATCGCTTATAGCTGGTACGACCCGCGCAAGATCAGCGACCCCAACTGGCCCGACGCCATCGGCAGCGGCTTCATGGTCGCCCGCCGCGAGGCCTACCTCGCCATCGGCGGCCACGGCGCGGTGAAGGATCAGTACGACGAAGACAGCGCCATGCTGCGCCGCGCGAAAAAAGCCGGACAGACGCTCTCCTTCGTCATCTCGCCGAACCTCTACGTGGTGAAGCTCTACGGCAATCTGGCCCGCACGATTCGCGGCTTCAACCGCACGCTGATCGGCGGACTCAAGACCATTCCGCGATTTCTCATTACGGTTCACGCCCTGCTGTTCGTTTCGCTGCTGCCCTATCTGCTGTTGATTGCAATTCCACTTCTTATGGCCGCCGGCGTCGCGGTTCCATTTGCAAATTGGTGGCTCGCGGTGGCCGGCCTGCACCTCGTTCTGTCCAACATTCTGATCTGGCAGATCTATCGCACCGCGCAACTTCCGCTACGCACTTCCCTTCTCCATCCGATCGGATCGGCCGCCGCCATCTGGATTTGCGCCCGCGCCGCCGGCGACCTGTGGCGGGGAAAGCCGATCACCTGGCGTGGCACTTCCTACACCGGGACGGTCGCCGGCGCCGCGCCCGCTGATGGGCTAGCGAACCCGCCGGTGCGGACCGGGCCATGAGCCGGGTCGCGCGCGTCCGGTTGAATCCGTGCGATTACCTCTTCTGGGGCCAGCATCGCATGAACGCCCGCAAGGGCGAAGCCGGCAACATCGCGTTCATGCTGCTGGACCTTGAGGGCGACATTTCGCCCGAATGGCTGCAGGCGGCGCTGTGTGCCACAGTGCAGGCACACCCCGTGCTGCTTGCCCGTTTCGGCGCGACGCTTTTTCTCGGGCGGCCGTTCTGGCAAATGCGGAGCGACATTGCGACGGCAGCCGATTCCGCTTCGCAAAGCGCCCTGCTCGTCGAGGATTGGCGGGCCGCGGATGACTGGCCCTCGCGGCTTGAGGCGGTATCGAGCGTCGGAAACGTAAGCGGGTGGGATCTCCGTCGCGGGCCGCTCGTTCGCCTGGAACTCTATCGACTGCCGCAAAATCGCTCTCGACTGATTTTTCGCTGGCCCCATCCGCTGATGGACGCTGAGGGCGCGCAGTGGTTTTTGAATGAGTTGACGCGATGCGCCGACGGCGGAGACAGCGCAAACGCACTCCCGCCCGGGCTTCGATCCGATCAGGACGCGATTGATCCGCTGGGTTCATTCAGCTCCCTCGGCCGTTGGAAATTGTTCAAAAAGGGAACGTCCTATCAACGATCCGCGTCGAAGTTTCGTATTCGCCAGATGCCGCCGAATCCGGCGCGTGGACCGACCGATCATCGCGTGATTCATCGCAACTGGACTGCGGAACAGACGCGCGAGATGCAGGCGATCGCAAAGCAGCTTTCGCCCGTGGGGCCGCGACTGTACGCGCGGCACCTGGCGGCTTGCGTGGTGCGGGCGATACATTTGCTCTATTCGGAGCGCGGCGTTGACACCGGCGCCTATCTGATCACCCTCCCGATCCGCGTCGGCGCGTCGGACCCGGCGAATTCGCTTTTCGCGCGCCGGCCGATGATCGGAAACTATCTCGTCTCGCCGTTGCTGTGCATTGCTCGCGAGCACGCTGACGATCAAAAGGCCGTGGGCAAAGCGATTCATGCGCAGCTCACCGACTACCTTGCCCGGCGCGGCGACCTGCTCCAATGGGCGATGATGTGGGCGGCCTCGCTGATTCACGCGTGGGCGTACGAGCTGATTTTTTCGTTGCCGTTCGGCGGAGGCCGCTTTTCGACGGGCTTTTCGATTTACGGCGAGATCGACCCGCCGGTGCGGAAGATCGGCGGCGCGACGGTCGTGAACCTCTGGGGCGGCGGGCCGAATGTCAATCCTCCGGCACTTAACCCGGTCTTCTCCCGCTTCGGCGACCGCCTGAACCTGACGATGACCTACACCCGCCCGGCTGTCTCGGACGAAACCGCCGAAGAATTCGTGCTACTGATCGAGAGACATATGTTTTTTGACG
>DATMEE010000056.1:0-15170 GCA_035557035.1 Phycisphaerae bacterium | reverse complement strand
GAGGACTTTCATCCGCAACTTCTGCAAGCGCTGGCTGAAAAAAATGGGGCCGACGCCGTCGCGACAATTCCCGCCGCGGCGCCGTTGTTTGATCCGGTCATGCTGGATGCAATGATCGACCATGCCCGCCGCGCCGACGAGCCGACCGGCATCACCTTCCTGCAGGCCCCGCCCGGCCTCGGCGCATTCATCATTCGGCGGCACATACTCGATCAGTTGGCCGGCTCGACAATTCCGCCCGGCGCGATCCTCAACTATCAGCCAACCAATCCGATGGCTGACCTGACAGGGCGGGACACCTGCTATCGTCCATCGGTCGAAGTGATTCAATCCCGAGGGCGGCTTTTGTGCGACACGCATCGTTCGATGCGGCGAATGCATCGGCTGTTCGCCGCAGGGGGCGCGGACTGGAATTCGCTCCGCATCGCAAGGTGGCTCAACGATGTTGATGCGGGATTTGTGGAGGACGCCCCGGCGGAAATTGAGATCGAACTGACTACGAACCTGCCGGATTCATGGCACTCGCTGCTTCGACCTCTCGGCGGGCGGCATCCCGGGCGCGATTGCGTTTCGATGGAGACGGTTGCGGCGGTCGCGGCGTCGATCGGCGCGTTCGACGACGTGCAAGTCGTGCTCGGGGGTTTCGGCGATCCGATCATGCACCCCGATTTCGCGGGCATTTGCCGCGCCTTTCGCGCCGCCGGCGCGGCGGCCGTCGCGGTGCGGACGACCGGCGCTCTTTCTGACGAGCGAGTGGAGAGCGCGCTGTTCGAGACGCCGGTTGACCTCGTTGAGGTCATGCTCGACGCGGCCTCGCCGGAAACCTATCGACGCGTTTGGGGCATGGATGGGTATGACCAGGTTATGTCGATTTTCGAGAACAGGCTCGCCCGGCGCGTCAGGGAGAACCGGGTGTTGCCGCTCTGGATGCCGTCGCTGGTGAAGGCGAACGAGACGTTCGACGATCTCGATCCTTTCGTCGATGCCTGGCAGCGGCGACTGGGGATGTATCTCGTGTCGGGATACGGTCACTGCTGCGGGCAGCGTGAGCCGCGCGCCATCACCAGTATGGCGCCGCCGGCGCGCACGCCCTGCCGGCGCGTGGGATCGCGCATGGTGGTGCTGGCGGATGGCGCGGTGACGACCTGCGACCAGGACTTCTGCGGGTTGCAATTAATCGGAAACGTGCTGAAGACGCCGCTGCGCGAACTCTGGCGAAACTCGCAGGCACTCGCGAGTATTCGCCAAACCGTCGTCGGCGATGCGCCGCTCTGCGCGAAGTGCGACGAGTGGCACCGGGCCTAAGGTGCGCGTGAAAAAGCCGACGGATCGCGATCCCTCGGCTCTTGTTCAAAAGAAAACAACTGCACTCTGCGGGGACGCTACTTCCGTCCCGCCATGATGCCCCAAATTCCCACTCCCAGCGCGATCACCAGCAAGCCCAAAAACACCGACATGTGAATCACGCCGGTCGAGATCGCACCAAGAATGTTGGCCGGCCATGCCCCCTGTAGAGTTGCGGCCGTCGCCAAGCCCAGAATTGCCACACCGAGCATGCCGAGAATCAGGCAGATATTCAACGGCATGGTGCCGGGGTCGTCTGCCATCGTCCGCGCCGCCATGGACGGGGCCATCGTCGCAGTCGTCTCCCGCACCGGAACCATGCCGAGGCCGGTGCCGCCGCGACGTCTGGCCGGCGCGTCGTCCTCGACCATGGTGGCTTCCACTTCCGTCTCGCCGGCCTCCGTCGGAGAGATGACATCCAACAGCTCCGCGCCCAGGCTCGTATCGTCGCTCTCCTGTGTGAGATCAAGCAGGCCGCTGCCGCTGCCCACGGAATCCATCTCGTCGAAACCCGAGGAGATTTGCGTCTCGCCCATCGGGTCGCTCGGTACGCCGAGCTCTTCCTCGTCGAAGACGCTGATACCCGCGCGGGTGACTTTCGTTCCTTCCTTCGCGGCCGGACTGTCGATGATCTTCGAATCGCCGGGCTCGAGACTGATGATGCTCGATCCGGACAGGCCCAGATCGGGGACGTCCTCGAACTCCATCCCGCCCGTCGGCCCGCCCAGGTGCATGGACGAGCCTTCCTTTTCGTCGCTGGGAAGCAAATCGATCTCGGAGGAGAACTCCGTCTTTTTGCCGCCCTTGGGCTTGGCCGCCGGGAGTTCCTCCGGAATGTCGTCGATGTTCAGATTCGACGGTGTCATAGCACTGTCATCTGCGAAGGAGATGCCCGAGGCGCTGCCGCTGCGCTCGCCCGGCTCCATCCTCGGCAATGCGTCGGACTCGGGGCTTTCGTCGAGCACGCCCAGCGAAGCGGACGAATCGGCCAGGTTCGAGAGGGCCGAGGCGAACGATTCGTTGTCGTCGAGGCTGATGACCTCGGGCGAAGCGCCCTCCAGATCGACGACGCTGCTGCCTTCCTTGGCCGCGATGCTGTCGACTTCGGATTTCTTGTAAAGAATCTTGCCGGCGTCGCGCACCTCGCGCAGCTTTCCATCGCGAACAAGCGCCTTTACCTGGTTCGTGTTTTTCCCCAGGGCGATGCACACTTCTTCGAGTGACAGGTATCCGTTTGCCATGATCGCTATTTCTCCTGACGCCCCCGTCTCACGACGGAGTATTCGATAAGCCCCTCGCGGGCGAATTAGATGCACTAGCGCGCCGCGTCGTCGTTTAGAGCAGCGCTATGGAAGGTGGCGCACCGATTGCGGCGTCGCCGGGTTATTTTATTCATCCGACATGGAGGTCGGCTGCTCGGAGACCGGCGCCGGCTCTGCGGCGGCCTCGTCCGGCTTCTGCGATGCCATGTCGGTCGTCAGGTCGGAAGGCTCCAGCGGTTTCTCGGGGCCGATGCCGCCCCTCGAAATCCGGGCTTTTTGTTGTCTCTCATCTTCGAGAAGCTGCCGAATCTGGTCCGGCGTGACTTTCCCACCATTGTAGTTTTCCAGGTAACGGTCATAGGCATACGATCGCGCCGCCACCAGTCGAAACTCGTTCAAATTCGGAACATATTGGTAGCACCACACGGTCCGGTTCTCGACGTCCATCATGAACAGGCCGTAGCTGTTTCGATCGATCTGCCCCGTAAAAGCATAGATACCGCCGGCGCCCATCATCGGCGTGTCGCCAAACGCCGGACGCGCGCCAAACGGCAACTCAGGTCGAAGCACCAGCGCCGTCGCGATGATCGCGAGCAGCACCGCAATGACCCAGAGGACCGTTTGGTTTTGACGCGGCTGGGGGATTGTAACAGCCACGGCACCGCCTTCTCGTTGAATGCTCATTCGCGGATTCCTGACGATGTTCTCCCCCGGGGTTTGCTTACTAGATTATTACGCAATGCCGCCGCAATCTCAAGCGGTCCAGGGACTTGAGTTCCCGCCGGCCGGTGCGACAAATTGGGACGCGAAAGATATACTCTTTCTTCATGCCTGAAGCTGGCCGAAAACGACGCATCCGCTGGACTTCGCGGGAAATCGCCCCGCCGGCGAACTACGCCGCTCTCCGCCGGGAGATCGGGGCCGTGCGGTCGGGAGCAATCCTGGAATCGGCCGCCTCGTCCCCGAAATGGGGCCGATATTCGATCTTTGCGGCGGCGCCGGTGCGGCGAATGACCGTGCTGCCGGATGAAAACCCATTCGATCTGATGTGCCGGACCTGGCCACCGTGGTCGCAGTATGAGCCGACGGGAGATCTGCCCTTCGTTGGGGGTTGGATTGGATACATCAGCTATGAAGCCGGCAAATACATTGAACCGACAGCCGATTGGTCAAAGACGAATCCCGACTTTCCGCTGACTCAATGGACGCTCTACGACACGGTGCTCCTTCATGACACCGAACAGGGAAAATGGCACGTGGCCGGCGTCACCCTTCCGAAGGAGCTGTCGCAAACCGCTCGAGCCCCCCTCAAAGACCGCCTGGGAGAACTGGCCGATTGCGTCGCGTATCTCGATGTCTCCGAGGAAGATGATTCGAGTTTGCCGCCCGCTCTGGGTCGTCCCGGCCACGACGGTCCTGAGTGGAATTATTCGCGCGACGCATATCTGAGCAAGGTCGACCGCATTCTCGTCTATATCCGAGCCGGAGACATTTTTCAGGCAAATCTCTCCCGCCGGCTGCGCGTGCCGATGGAGTTGCACCCGTTTTCGATATTCGAGCGCTTGTCTGTCGTGAACCCCGCGACGCACGCCGCGTATCTGCCTGTAAGGCTGCATGACCGCAGCGCCGGTCCTGCCGCTATTATTTCGTCATCGCCGGAATTATTTCTCCACCTCCGTGCGGGCGAAGTTACGACGCGCCCCATCAAAGGCACGCGCTCCCGCGGCGCCTCACCGGAGGCCGACCGCGCCGCGAGCCAAGCCCTGGCGGCGAGCGAAAAGGATCGCGCGGAATTGAACATGATCATCGACCTGGAGCGCAACGACCTGGGCCGCGTCTGCGAATACGGCACCATCCGCGTCGTATCCGATGGCGACATCGAAACGATGCCGACGGTCTTTCATCGCACCGCCACGATTACCGGCCGGCTCCGGCCGGGACTCGACGCAATCGATCTCCTGCGCGCCACGTTCCCCGGCGGCTCGGTCACGGGCGCGCCGAAGGTTCGCGCCATGCAGATCATCGACGAACTGGAGCCCGACGCGCGCGGGCCTTATTGCGGCGCGATCGGCTACGTCGGTCTCGACGGATCGATGCATTTGAATCTGCCGATTCGGACGATGATCGCGGCCCGCGGCGCGGTCGATCTGCACGTCGGCGGCGGAATCGTCGCCGATTCGACTCCGGAACAGGAGTATGCCGAGTTGCAGGCCAAGGCCGCCGGAATGCTTCGTGCGATTGGACTGGATCAAGCGACCGAGCGTCAGCCCGCGGAGATGAATGCCGCCCATGCCTGAGTTCGTCTTTCTAAACGGGCAAATCGTCCCCGCCGCCGACGCGCGGGTTTCTGTCTTCGACGCGGGCTTCACGCACGCGGCCGGGCTGTTCGAAACCATGCGGGCCTACAACGGCGCGGTCATGCGGCTGCCGGAGCATATCCGGCGCTTGCAGCATTCGGCGGCCGAACTGGAGTTGCAACTGCACCTCGATGTCGATGAAGTCGCCGAAGCAATCATGCGGCTCATGGCGGCGAATTCGCTGCTCGATGCCCGCATCCGGCTCGTCGCCACGCCGGGCAACGTGCCCCGGCCGGGTCAGCCGATTGTGGCGCCGGCTTCTCAGACTGTCTTGATTTCCGCCAGCCCCGTGCAGGCCTATCCCGCCGATTTGTACAAGCATGGCATGCGCGTTTGCATTTGCCCTTACCGGCAAAACCGCCTCGATCCGCTCGCCGGACACAAGACGCTCGCCTATCTGCCGCGGCTGATCGCGATCCGGGAGGCGGCGGCGCAGCAATGCCAGGAAGCGCTCTGGTTCACCACCGAAAACATGCTGGCCGAAGGCTCGGTCTGCAACGTGTTCATCGTGCGTGACAAGGAGATACTGACTCCGCCGCTGGACACGCCGGTCCTGCCCGGCACGACGCGCAACGCCTTGATCGAGCTGGCGGCCGCCAATGGCCTGACACTCCACGAACGCGCCATCGACATCGAAACGCTGCTCGCGGCGTCCGAAGTCTTTCTCACCGGCAGCGTCCTCGAAGTCATGCCCGTGACGTTCATTGAAAAACACGAGGTCGGCAATGGCGTGCCCGGCCCGATGACCCTCGAAGTCGGCCGGCTCTATCGGCGGCAGGTCGCGAAGGAGTGCGGACTTGGCTAAGCGCGTGTCCCGACAGGCTGCCTCGACGCTGCGCCGCCGAAAGGGCCGTGGCGAAAGCGGCCGCACCGTCGCCGATCTGTGCAGCGCGATGGAGGAAATCGCACCGACCTGGACCGCCGCCGAATGGGACAACGTCGGGCTGCTCGCGGGGAGTCCGGACTGGCCGTTGCGGCGGGTTCTGCTTGCGATCGATCTGATGCCGGAGGTGCTGGAGGAGGCGATTGCGGAGCGCTTCGATGCCATCGTTGCGTATCACCCGCCGATCTTCAAGGCGACCAAGCGTCTGAGGGTGGGACGCACGTCGCCCGAGGAAGTCGCAAGCACGGCACTGGCCAATCGGATCGCGATCTACTCCCCGCACACGGCACTGGATGCTACCACCGGTGGGACAAACGATACGATTGCGGAAATGGCCGGCATCGAGAACCCCATGCCGTTCGACGCGGCGCGTGACCCAACGCCGCGGTGCAAGCTCGTGGTGTTCGTTCCGGCCGAAAGTGTCGAGTCCGTGGCGGCGGCGGTCTTCGAGGCCGGCGGCGGGCGGATCGGGGACTACAGCCAGTGCAGTTTTCGCATCGCGGGTGAAGGCACGTTTTTTGGCGCCGATGCGGCGAACCCGGTGGTCGGCCAGCGCGGTCGACTGGAGCGCGTTTCCGAAATTCGGCTGGAAATCGTCTTCCCGCAGCGCCGATTGAAGGAGGTCGTTTTCGCGATTCGTCGATCCCACCCATACGAAGAGCCGGCGTTCGACGTCTATCCGCTGGCGGCGACGCCCGTCGGAGCGATGGGGCAAGGCCGTATGGGCTTGTTTGTTCGACCGTTGCCGGCGGGCGCGCTCGCAAAAGGATTGGCACGCGGGGTCGGTGCGGCCGCGGTCGAGCTAATCGGTCCCGCCTCGCAGGTAGTTCGTCGCGGATTCGTCTGCGTTGGAGCGGCCGGCTCGTTGCCGTTCGAAATATCCGGCGTCGCGCTCGCACCGGGCGATGTCGTCATGACCGGCGAAATCCGCCATCACGATGCGCTGCGCTATCTCGGCGCGGGCGCGACAGCCATCGCGCTCGGCCATTGGGCCAGTGAGCGGCCGGTCCTGCAGCCGCTATCGGCCCGGCTACGCCGGATGCTCAAAGGCGTCGTGATCGGGGTCAGCCGGAGGGATCGTAATCCCTTCATGTTCCAGTCGGCGAAATAACCGCGGGGACCATCGAGTGAATTACCAGTACGCACGAACACGACAATGCGACGCGGTATTCGCCCCAAAGGGGCGACGGGCTTTAGCCACGGGTGGAGCGAAGCGAAACCCGTGGATTTATTGCGCCTCACGGATGTCCGCCCCAAAGGAGCGGAGCAAGCATCGAGGCATCGCTGCATTGGAATTCGCCAGCGTAGTCATGAGTGTCGCGGCTTTGCTGCTTGTCGGCGGATCGGGTTGCAGTCAAAACACGGAGAATCCGGCACGAACGACGCATGCGCCGCAGTCCGTCACCGCCCAGATGGTTGCTCGTCGAGAAAGTCCCCCGCCTGATAAGGCGCCCGCCGCTCCCAACCCCGTTGCCCAGACTCCCACTCAGCCCGCGCGCCCCGTCAAAGCCCTCGCCATGGTGAACGATTCGCCCATCGACCAGGCCCAATTCCTGCGCACGCTGCTCGACGCCCGCGGCCTGCCCGTTCTCCAGCAGGTGCTTCTGCGCGAGGTGGCTCAGCAGGAGGCCAAGCGACGAAACATCGAGATCAGCCAGGCCGACATCGACCGCGAGTTTGACGTGGCCCTCCGCGGCGAGCGATTCAACGGAAAGGATGTCGAAGCGCTGACACCTTCTCGGCGCGAGCAGCTCATCGACGACTGGACCCGCACCCGCGCCGTCTCCCGCGCCGAGCTGGCCATCGCCATGGAGCGCCAGGCCATTCTCCGCAAGATCTCCGAGCAGGACCTGCGCGGCCGCACGATCGACGACGAGCAGCTTCAGCGCGAGTTTCGCCGCCGCCACGGGGAAAAGGTCGAAATCCGCCACATCCAGTTCGACGCCCAGCGCGTGGCCGACCAGATCGCCCAGCGCCTTGCCCTCGGCGACCGCTTCGAGGACCTCGTGGCCGACTACAGCCAGAACACGCTCACCAAGATGCGCCAGGGGCTGATGCCCGCCTTCGCCGAGGAGGACGAAACCGTGCCGCCGATCCTTGCCCAGGCGGCCTTCGCGCTAAATCCCGGAGAGGTTTCCAACCCCATCGAGGTCGACAATTACCTTCACGTTCTGAAGCTCGAACGCCGCATCCCGCCGGAGGAGGTCTCGATCGATGACGTGAAGGAAACGCTGGAGCACGGCCTCCGCGCCCGCATGATCGAAGAACACATTGAGCAGCTCGGCCGCCGCCTGCTCATGGCCGCAGCGCTGCGCATCAAAGACCCCTCGCTGCGCTCGCAGTACAAAAAACAGCAGCGCACCGGCCAGATCGAAGGCCCCCCGCTGGTAGGCCAGTAGCGCCGCCGCCCTTGCACCCGTATTCTGCCGCCTCTCACGCGCGGGTAATTTGGAATTGGACTGCTCTCCGGTCCAGTCTCTTCGCAAAAAGACGATCAACCCAACATTGATGGGGCGGTCGCCGCGCTCAAATTATTTACATTCGCGGGTCGAGTCGGTTTACGCCAGTATACGACAAGCAGAGCGAGCGCGATGACAAGGAAGCATCCGTTTCGCACGAGGCTTTCCTGTATGGTGGCCCTGGTAAACGGCCCCATGCAACCGCACTGCTCGCGCCAACCGATTGTTTGACCAAGTGCGACCAGTGTGGCGGAAAACCTACGAGCGTGATGCTACAAACCAAGAGGCTAAGACGCGGAAACAATCCACTCGCAAGCCATGCTCCCAACATTACCTCGAGAGGTGCCAAAGCCTTGGCGATTCCAATCGCATATCGCGTATCAATCAGACTCATCGCGTCCAGCGCAGCGATCGTGCGGCCGGGCCCGCTCGTGAATTTGCTGAGCCCTGCGAAGACGAAGTAAGCCGCCAAAACTCCTTGACCCAGAATGCCTAACAACAGAGCCGTTTTGGAAGGTCTCTTTAATTTCTCGGCATCGACCGGCCCCAATGGCATAGCCATGCGCGGGATCATGGGCGCTTTCTCGTTTGCACCATCCAAGCCGAGGCGATTCTCAGGCAAATAGCGAGCGCGACCGCACCGATTCCGATTGCCCCCAGCCCAAGTCCGCCGGAGGTTGCCGGCGATGGCGTCGCGAGTGAATGCAGAGCAACCTCAACGAGTTCTCCAGATTCGCTAACCTCGTACCCCTTCAATTTGCCACCGTGCAGTTCCGTCCGGTTGTCGACGACGCCGGAGCCCGGCGGCATTTGGAACTCGAATGATTCGGAGTCTGGGCTGCCCAGCACGATTGATTCAACCGTCAACGTTCGACGCCGGATGAGCGTCCCATCTTCCCCGGTGACTTCAAACATCGCTCTTCTGGGAACGACGCGGGCTGCGACCGAGTCCCGCTCGTAGGAAATCATTCCATAAGCTCGTCCGTCTCCCGACGTCCAACTCGTCACCGCATAGTCGAGGTTCGGAGAAAGATACAAATTGACGATGGTTTTTTCCCACAAGGAAATTTGAACGCGAACAATATCTGCATCGCTCATGAAACCTTGAATCTGAACACGCTCGTCGTCAAGAAAGGCCTTGAGTCCGCGCCTCGACCCGGGTAGCAGCCAATCCGCGGGCGAACGACCACGCAAGGGTCCGGGGCTCACGATTGCAGCTTGATGCGTCCGGCAGATAAAAATAATTTGCCTTTCCGAGTCCTTGATGGTGATCTGATCTTCGTACTCCTGGAGCATGAACTTCTTTGGAACGTCATAATGAGCATCCAGTCTCTCCAGGTCCCCATCCCGCCACCATTGCATCGTTGCCGATACATTTCCGTTGTTGAATGACAGATTCGGATGTGCAGCGAGTTCCTTTTCAGAGAGACGAGCTATGTTTTCAAAGTATTCAAGCCGGCAAAGCGCGCTGAGCCTGTCCAGTACACGTTGGGTTTCAATCGCCGCGTCGAGAATATTGGAAAGGTCCGCCTCTGGAATGGGATACTCCAGAGGGGCAGAGTTCATTTGAGCATTAGGGGCCCCTGCAGGCTCTTCAGTGTTTGCATGACTGCAAACCATAAGGGGAACTGCAATAACCAGGGCAGCGCTGATTCGACGGGTTTTGACAGGCATTTTTTGGCTCCACCCTACAAAGGGCATGTACTCGATTGGAGAAGCACGTTTCAGACTGATTGCGGTAATAGGCGGAGAGGGGGCAACCACAATCCGAAGCTCGGCAGCACACTTTGCCACTGATCCACTACCAAATATTGGACAAACTCGACAAAAGATTGGCGTTCTGCGAATAAATTCTCTGTAATTTCCATTACAAGTGTCATCAGGCTGGGGCAGCTTCAACTCATTTGCGGGCAAGGGTTTACGCGCACTCCGAAGGTCTTCGGCTTTTTCTGCCAACCAGTGCTTACTTGTCCTTCCCCCCATCCCCTTTCCCCCTGACATTCCTGTGCCGCACTTTAGTCAACGCAGCGCCTGCCTCTGGGCCTTTCTAACAACCAATACAAGTCACAACCATCAGGACAAGAATCCGGAGTAGCTACCAGGCGCTGAGCTTTCCTAATCAACATGCACCAGTGACCGGCACGCGAGGCCTGAGCCGCGAAGCCATCCGCCGCGGCGGATAAACTGCGCGACGAGCCACGGAAGGGGACGGCACCATCCTTTTCTCTATTCGCGCCAGCGGAGCGCCGAGCATTCCTACTCAATATGCGCGAAAGTGCGCCAACCCCAAAACTTGCCCGCCCGAGGCGGGAATCGGCCGGCCGATTCAAGCCGTTTCAAGCCAGTTCAACCCGGCAAAATTTTTTTGGGGGGTTGAAAACCTGAACAAGGGACTTTACACCCCGCCGCAGAAAAAAAATGGAAAAAATACGAACGGGCCAAAGGCCCCCGCGTCAATCCGCCCCGGGCAAGCCCGCGGCTCCGGCGTTTGACGCGGTTCGCGCGACCGATATAATCCGCCCGCCTGATCGCGCAAGTCCAACCGCTGCAAAGGATTGCCCGCATGTTCCGGAGTCAGATGCGCATCCAATCAATCACGATATTCGCGTTCGGTGTCTTAGCGATGACGCTGTGGACCGGTTCCGGCTGCAAGCGCGGAGCGGTCAGCGAAGTCAACGGCACCACGGCCGAGGAACTGGCCGGCTTCTACAGCCCGCGCGACATCAAGGTCCTCCCCTTCACCAAGCCGCGCAGCTTCGACATGAAGGACGACATTCCCGACGGCATCGCCGTGTCGCTGCGCCCGCTCGACGCGATGAACGACCCGATCAAGGCCTATGGCACGTTCATGTTCGAGCTGTACGCCTATCGCCCGGCCTCGGGCGACCGCAAGGGCCAGTGGCTCCAGACCTGGACCCAGCCGGTGCTCGATCTCGACGACCAGAAGAAATTCTGGGAGCGGGTCACGTCGACCTACGAGTTTCAACTCACCTGGGAGGGACAGCCGCTCCAGCCGCAGCAGAAGTACCTGCTCGTCGCCAGCTTTCAGGCCCCGGGCAGCGATCGCCTGTTCGATGAATATGAGTTCGAGTTTCGCATCACCCGCGAGGACCTGATGAATGCGATGAGCGAGGAATCGGAAGGCGATGTCGCCCCCGCCGGGCGCGACTGACGGCTTTCCCGCTCATGGACCGCGAAGACTTCGGAATACACATTTCATTCAAGGAGATTGAGAAATGACTTTTCGTTTGGCCGCGATTGGGTTGTCGTCCGTCGTGTTTCTCTCATTGACCGGCTGTGCCAAGAGCCAGCTCACCCGCCAAAATTACGACCTGATTCGCGTCGGCTCCTCCAATAAGGAGGAGGTCAAATCGGCATTGGGCGAACAGCACCTGGTCGATCGCGGCAACCAGTGGGAGTACGACGACAGCAAGCAGAGCGTCTCCGTCTGGTTCGAGTTCGATGACAACGGCGTCGTCACTCGCAAGCAATGGTACAGCGGCGAGGGCGGCCTCGAGCACGATTCCCAGGGCAGCCCCGACGGCGAAACCGTGTACCAGGGATCAAAGCGGTCGACAACCGACCGTTGACGGTTCATTCGTTCTGATACCCAGCACTGGGACACGCCCGAAGTAGGTTCATCTGGGCGTACCATGCACGTCTGAACCCTGCACGCGAGTGCGGGCCCTCCGAGATCGGATAAGGCCACCCGCCTTGTAGGGGGTGTCGCCATTCCGCGCCATGCTCGTATTTCCGGCGGAAACCGCCTAAAATGATGCAGCGACAAGGATACGTCGCGCTGAAATAGTCTGTCGGCCGTCTCGTTGAGGATACAGGGGGCGACGACCGAGAGATCGATGCGGTGAAGTCAGGCGGTATTTTGCATTCAAATCGCAAGTCCCGGCCGCGCTGGAAGCGCTCGGTTTTTCTGGCCGGCGTGCTTCATGCGCTCGTGCTGGGTTATTTGGTTTCGCACGTCACCGGCATCAACCCGTTTCAGGACGCGTTGGTGATCGATCCGGCCTTGCACGGTCGAATCGTCGAACAGCGTCCGGCCGCCGATTTGAAAATCGAAACCCCTGCGCAGGCGGTTGACGCTTCGGTCGCCGATTCGCCCGTCGAAGAGGTCTCGACGGCTGGCGTTGCCGGCCTCGCGATTGAACCCAGCGGCGAGTATCTCCGCCGCGCCGCACAGTCGCTCATCGCCGCCGCAAAGACGCCGGCCGGTCCCAACGCCTTCCGCGAGTTGGAGCGCAAGGCCCGCGTCATCGAACAGATCAGCAGCCCCGCGGAGATTTCGCGAATCTCGAATGCCATTTGCGCGGCACTCGGCGTGCGCGAGACGGCGCCGCCGCTACCGGGGGCTTCGTCGGCCGGCTTCGATTACGATCGGTGCGTCCTGCTCTCGAGCGAACGCATCGAGCGAGTCGATCGGGTTGAAATTCGCGAGACCCTGCGCGACCCGGCCGGACGCACCGTGGTTCTCAGTTACATACGCATGACTGACGATCAGGCTGGTGAGGTCGAGTTTGTACAGACCATCCACGTTTCCGACCGGCCGGACGAGGAATTCGAAATCAGCGAAGAGGAATTCACCGACGCCGAATCTCGTCAGCGGCCCTACGAAGTCATCAACCGCTTCGCGCTCGTCCGGCAGATTCACGACCAGGCCGTCCTGCCGATCCTCGAAAAGCTGTCGGCGCCGGAGTCCCCAGAGGAGCCGCACCCGTGAGGAGGCGGTCACCGCCTACCACAACATGGCATCGGCGCGTCAAGGAGTTCCTTCATCGGGGATGAGAACGGGCTGTCCCATTTTGCCACCCCGTTCTCGCCGGGTAGGATGCGTCCGAATTCACAAGTTGTTAGCATGAAACACTCAGGACCCATTCATTGACCCCGCCAAATCCACTGCAGCTTCCCCTTTTTTCAGACCGACTTTTCGACGCAATTCTGGCCCGGAACAGTCCGACGGTCGTCAATCTTGATCCGGTGTATAGCTCACTGCCGCCGGCGTGTCAGTCGTCGCAAGGGCATTCGACGGAATCACCATCCGCCCACGAGTTGCCCGCCATTGGCGACTATTGCCGGCGCGTCATCGAAATCGTCGCCCCGCTGGTGCCGGTTCTCAAGCTTAATATTGCGTACTTCGAAGTTTACCGCGGCGCGGGTGTCGATCTCTATTTCGACCTGGTGGCCGATGCCCGGCGGCGCGGGCTAATCGTCATCGGCGACGTGAAGCGCGGCGACGTGGGCCATACCGCCACTATGTACGCCGCTGCGCAGCTCGCCGATCGTGATTCCCTCAAATGCCCCAACGCCGTCACCATCAGCGGATACTTCGGGTGGGACGGCGTCAAGCCTTTTGTCGACATCGCCCGCAAGCAGCACAAGGGCGTCTTCGTCCTCGTGCGCACGTCGAACGAATCGGCCGCGACGGTCCAGGACGTCCAGACGACTGACAGCGGACGCAGCGTTCACGAGCGCATCGGCGCGCTCGTCGCCGATTGGGCCGCTTCGAGCGGCACCATCGGCCGTCACGGCTACAGCGCGATCGGCGCCGTCGCCGCGACCCGAAACGCCGCTGACGCCCGCCGACTCCGCGAGCTGATGCCGCATTCGATCTTCCTCGTCCCCGGCTACGGAGCACAGGGTGGGCGGGCGGAGGATTTCGTTCCTTACTTCGACGGGCGCGGGCTTGGGGCGCTGGTGGCGGCGGGTCGCTCGGTCATTTTCGCCCAGGAGAATCCAGCCTATCGCGACCATTTCGGCGAGGATTGGGCGGCCTGTATCGAACACGCATGTCGAGACTTCGTGGGTGATATTGCCCGAGTCATTTCGGTGGCGCCATAAACATGGGTGCCACTGCTCTGTGAGCAGTGCAGCGCGCCGCGGGGGTTGTGCTATGTCCAAATAAGTAGTTCCCGTCGATCGGTTGAACAACCCGCCTCCAGAGACTGGCCTCACGAGCATCCCTTAGACCCGGACATTGTCTGCAATTCATGGTTGTGCCGCGCTCACACTGCTTACAGAGCAGTGGCACAAAGCGCATCCTTAATCCTTGCCCTATATGAAATTAAGGCCAAGAGCCCACGGCTGATTGACATGTGAAATCCAGCGTCGTATCGTGGCCTGTCTTCCGTTGAATTCGCGCCCGCATGGACGCGCACTGAACACAACTGTTACTCAAGAGGACATTGCAATGAAGCTCGTATCTGCCGTTACCTGCCTCGCTCTCGTCGCATCGGCCGCCGTCGCGGTCGCCCAGCCGGCTGACAAAGCCGCCCCGACTGACAAAGATAAGATCCCCGATCTTGTTTACGTCCGCATCGCCACGACCCTCGGCGACATCGTGCTCGAACTGAACGCCGCCAAGGCGCCGGAGACGGTCAAAAACTTTCTTGGCTATGTCCAGGACGGGTTCTATGAAGGGCTCATGTTCCACCGCGTGATCAAGGGCTTCATGATCCAGGGCGGCGGCATGAATGAGAAGTACGAGGAGAAGCCGACCAAGGCGCCCATCAAGAACGAGGCGACAAACGGTCTCCAAAATAAGAAATACACCATCGCCATGGCCCGCAAGCCCGATCCTAACTCGGCGACCAGTCAGTTCTTTATCAACGTGGCGGACAACAGCCGGCTGGACCACACGGCGCCGATGGGCGCAGGTTGGGGTTACACCGTCTTCGGAAAGGTGGTCGGGGGCAAAGATGTAGTTGAAAAGATGGCCAACACGGAGGTGAAAATGGACGCGCGCGCTGATCCTAACACGCCAGCAGCTCCGACGACACCCATCCTCATCAAGAAAGTGGAAAAGGTCGCTGAAGAATCAATCAAGGACCTCATTGCCGCCGCCCGGGCGGAGGAG
>DATMEE010000055.1:0-7383 GCA_035557035.1 Phycisphaerae bacterium | reverse complement strand
CGATTTGTATTGGCGGGCTGCCCCAGGTTTTTTTCATTCGCCGAATAGACAATCGACCCGGCATAATCCTTGGCGATTTCTCTAGACCCGTCAGTCGATGCATCATCAACCAGGATGATTTCCTTGTCCGGATGATCGACGGCAAGCGCGCTGGCCAGACACCGCCGTAAAAAGGCGGAAGAATTGTAGCATGGAATACATATGCTGATTTTCATCGTGACAAGCTGAGCCTTCCACCCGTGAGCGAATCGGCTGTTATCCTGTTTGCCACACTCCTCACACCCGCTTGAGGAAACCATCCGGCGAGGCGGTGATCGAAATCTTGTGCTCGATCGTGCGGTCGTACTCCAGCCGCAGCTCTGCGCCGTCACGCGCCTTGCGGCCCTCGCTTTGCAGCCGCTTCACGTACTCCCACACCGCCGTCTTCGGGTTGTTGCCTTTGCCCCAGGGACGATCCGCATACATGTCGTCCGGCAGGTCCTCGAGGCCGGTGTCCCACACCACGCAGTACGAACCTTTGCTGACATACGGCGCATAAAGCTCCAGCTCTTCCAGCACGTGATCGTGGGTATGGTTGGAATCGAGGAACACCATCACGCGGTCATAGCCTTCCGCATGATCGGAGACCTGCTTGGCAACGTCCGGCGCCACCGAGGACCCCGGGATCGCATGGATTTTGTGGCGCATCGGATGGGCATCGATGGCGGCGCGATTATGGGCGCGGATGTCGATATCGACGCCGACGACCTTGCGCCGGCTGGCCCTGGGGTCGAGCACGCCGCCCTTTTCGACGGCGTCGCAATAGTCGAGCAAGGCCAGCATGGAGGCGCTCATCACCAGCGAGCCGCCATGGGCGATGCCGGTTTCGATGATGAGATCGGGGCGGCAGGTCCAGATCAACTCCTGGATGGCGTAAAGGTCTTGCGGGAGCTGGATTACCGGCCGGCCCAGCCATGTGAAGTTGAGGGCGTAGGCAAAGCGGATTGCTTCCCGCCTCCAGATGTTCGAGAGGCCGATGAAATCTCGATCCGCGCCGATCTTTCGGATGCTTTCGGCAACCTGGCGGCGGAAATTTTCGACCGGGGCGTCCGTCACGACGATCCACCCCGCTCGTTCGGGATGGCATAGATCACCGCGCCGGTGCCGCACCAGGAATGAACTCGGAACAGGAATCGATAGTCTGGCAGCGTTTCCATCAGCCAGAGCGGCGTTCGCCAGATTCCGTCGGCGTTGTGATAGACCGTGGCCGCGATCAGCGGGCGTTTCGCCAGCAGCGTTTGCCGCGCACCTTTCAGGGCGGCGAGTTCGCCTCCTTCGAGGTGAAGCTTGATGAAGGTGGGCGCGAGCCCGAGCGCATCGAGCGGGCGAACGGTGATGCGTATCTCGCCGGTTTCCGAAAGTTGCGATGCATATCCAAGCCCGTCGTGGAACCGCGCCTCGCCCTCGGCTGCCGCAAGCGCGCAGTTGAGAATGCTCAGTCGCCCATCCTCCAGCCAGGGGCGCAGCGCGTTCTTCAACCTTGCCCGGCTCCATGGGTCAGGCTCGATCGCGATCACCTGCCGGAATTTGCCGTTGGTTTGTTCGATGAAGCGCTGCGTCACGCTGCCATGATGGGCGCCCGCATCCAGCAAGATTTCCTTGCGATGCAGGACGGAAACAATCTCCGGAATGAAGAAACGGCCGCATTCGGGCATTGGCGCGCCCGTGAACGTCCATTCCTCGCGCAGCCTGCGCCAGGCCAGGAACTGCAGATGATGCGCGCGGGACGTGTCGTCATCCCAACGATCCAACACTTTGGCCGTGTTTTCGCGATCGTTCGCCGTGAGCGGGGCGGCGAACCAGCCGTTCGACAACGGATGCAGATGCCGGAAGCTTTCGGCGAGATCGTAGAACGGCACGATGTGCTCGAAGCCGAGGTCAAACAGCGATCGTTCGAGCGGCACATAAGGCGAGGTCGCAACACTAACGACGAGGCGAACGCGGCTTTTAGCGGTGGCTGAAACGTCTGAGGGATGCATCACACGCGCGCCCGCCCATTCCGGATCGTTCGCCAGCTCGCGGGCGTTGCGGTCGATCACCATGGCGAAATCGTGCCCCACGGCCGCGAGGAAATCGCGGGCGAGGCGGCCCAGGCTTCCTGCCCCGTAGAGCGCCAGCGGACGATCGGGATAAGCGGGGGCGAACCGGCACGGGGCGGTGGCGATTTCGGTGAGCAGCGACCAAGCTTGCGCGGAGTCCAGGCTCCGGTCGAGCAGACGGCCCTCGTGCAACAGCGCGGTGTCCCGTGAGAGCGAGAAAGCGATCGTCATCGTTTTTCCGCCGCCGACTGTTGCCGATTGGCTTACGGGCTAGACGCGTTACACCGAGACGAAACGGTCGCCTCCGGCCTCCGATTTGTCTGGGAGGCCGGCAGAACGATTCGTTAAGTAAATTTCAAGTAAATAAACACATCGTTAACGGACGGCGATTCGATCTTCAATTTAGAGTTCCTTCGGCGGAGCAATTGGATGAAGGCCCAGGTCAAACCGCGAATCAACCTCGAAGGCCGCACCCCGCTGGAAACGGTGATTCCGCTATCCACCCCGTTTATCGTCTTTGTCGATCCGGCAAGCGCCTGCAATTTCAAATGCACGTTCTGCCCGACGGGGCATCGCGACCTGATCGCCGAAACCGGACGTTTCCAGGGGGCGATGAAGCTCGACGTGTTTCAGAAGGTCGTTGACGATCTTGGAGAGTTCGACAAGCCGATCAAGGTGCTGCGCATGTACAAGGACGGCGAGCCGTTCCTGAACAAGCGGCTGGCCGACATGGTGGGCTACGCCAAGCGCGCGAAGCACATCGAATATATCGACACGACCACAAACGGCACGTTTCTGTCGCCCGACCGGGTCGGCCCGGTGCTCGAGGCCGGCATCGACAAGATCAACATTTCGGTCGACGGCATGACCGAGGAGACGTACCGGCAATTCACCGGTTTCAAGTTCGATTTCATAAAATTCGTGGAGAACGTCAAATGGCTTTACGCGAACAAGGGCCACTGCGAGATCGTCGTCAAGATTCCAGGCGAGCTCATCACCGAAGCTCAGCGTCAGGAGTTCCTCGACACCTTCGGTGACCACTGCGACCGCATCTTCGTGGAAAATTTTGCGCCATGCTGGCCGGAATTCGATATCGAGGCACACACCGGCATCACGATCACCAAAGGCATTTATCAACAGGACATCGGCAGCACCGACACCTGCCCGTACATTTTCTACGGTTATTCGGTGAACGCGGACGGCCTGGTCAGCTCGTGCTTCCTGGATTGGGGCCGTAAACTGGTGATCGGCGACGTGCGCCAGCAATCCATGAAACAGATCTGGAACTCGCCGCAAATGAATGCGCTGCGCCTGCAGCATCTGGAAGGCCGCCGGATGCAGAACGCCGTTTGCGGCAATTGCGGCCAGCTCAGCCACTGCCTGCCGGACAATATCGATGCTCACCGCGCGGTGCTGCTCGAACGGTTCAAGGCGCTTGTGCCCGTCGATCCAAACCTGCCCGTGCCCGGCGGCTTCAACGATCAGCTCATCGCGGCGGAATGAAAATCCTCCACATCACGCCGCATTTGGGCGGAGGTATCGGGAAGGCGCATCTCGCCATTGCGGGCGCCCTGCCCAAGGGGGTGGAGCAAACTGTTCTGCTCCTTGAGCAACCCCGGGATCCCCGCTTCCCCGATGCGATCGCCGCCGCCGGAGTGCGCGTCGTCACAGCCCAGGGGCTCGATGACGTGGCGGACCTCGCAGATGCCGCAGACATCGTGCAGTTCGAATTCTGGAACCATCCCCGGATGTACGAATGCCTTGGCCGAGCCGCCTTTCCGGCCATGCGCAGCGTATTCTGGTCGCACATTTCCGGCCTCACCAGACCAATTATTCCGCAAGCCCTTATGGAGGAAGCCGGACGCTTCGTGTTCACGACCGAGGCCTCGCGTTCGATTCCTTCCATCGCCAGGCTTTCCGCGGGCTCGCAAAGGAAACTCGCCGTCATCAATAGCGGCTTTGGATTTGCCGATGCTCCGCCACGGGAAACCTCGCGCGGGGGAACGCCTGCGATTGCCTATCTCGGGACTGTTGATTTCGTCAAAATGCATCCGGGCTTCTTTGAGGCCATCGATCGGTTGGATAGCCGTGACGTCCGCGTTCTCATTTGGGGTGCGGTCGATCCCTCTGGCCCGGTCGTCGACCGCGCGTCCGCAATGCGTCATCCGGAACGCATTCGGTTCTGCGGCCACACTCCGGAACCGGCCGCCGCGCTCTCCGGCGCGGAGATTTTCTTCTATCCGCTGCAGCCGGATCATTATGGCACCGGTGAAAACGCGCTGATCGAGGCGATGTCGATCGGTCTTGTTCCGTTGGTCCTGCGAAACTCAGCGGAAATGACGATCGTCAGTCACGGAGTGACCGGATTCGTGGCGCGCTCGATCGACGAGTGCGTCGCGCTGCTGCAAATGCTGCTATGCTCACCGGATGTTCGGGAACGGATTTCGCGCAACGCGCGGACCGCCGTTGCCGAAACCCGGACACCGGCACGATCGGCCCGACAATTCATGGAATTGTGGCGGAGGCTGCTTGATGAACCGAAAAGATTCCCCGATTTCCGTAGGGCCGTCGGTGCGGGCCCGGCCGATTGGTACCTAGCCACGCAGTGCCTGCCGGGGCAGGCGTGGGAACCGACACGCCAGTCGGCCCCGGAACCGCTCTCAAAGGGCGGGCTCCGCCATTTCGAAAACGCCTTTCCCGGCGATGAATCGTTGGCACGTTTGCGCTTCTGCGGTGAGGCTCGCCCTGGCTGATAGCCAGCCGTGTGATCGACGCAGTTTTCCTCAAATCGACTAACGGATTTTTCATTTGTTTTGACTCTGTTGGTCGCACATTCCCGTAATGGGATGTAGTATGCATTTTCTACATATTTCGGCCTAAAATCTTCGAGATCACGGTACGACTTGATGTTGCGTGGGGGTACCAAGATAACAACCGTTACTTCCGTCGAGGTGCTCGGCACCACTGACGCATCGTCGACCGATCCCGGAATAGCGCTCATGTGCGGCTGCGCGGCTTGTGTCGCCGCGCGGCACGGTGACACGTCAGCATTCGAGGCCGCCGGACAGCAGCGGCCGCCGGTCATCGAGCCCCAGGCGAGCGTGATCGTAACCCTCGTCAGTCCCATCCCCGCGTTCGCGCCCACCGCGCCGACCTACGCCATCGACGCCGTGGCCAACCCCTGGGGAGCCAAGTGGGGTAACTCCACGATCGGCGCGTCGGCCACCGTCACCTTCAGCTTTCTGACCAGCGTTCCGAGCTACTACTCGGCCAACGCGGACGAGCGAGATCACTTCGTCGCCATGAATGCGACGCAGCAGCAGGCGGCGCGCGAGGCCTTTGCGTTTTTCTCCGAAGTTGCAAACATCACCTTCGTCGAAGTCGCCGCCGGCACAGGCTCGATCAATCTTGGGACGGCCGATCTCGGCAACGGGATCGCCGGCTGGGCCTATTATCCCCACTCCGGCTACTCCGGGAGCAATGACGGCGGGGCCAGCGGCGACGTCTGGATCACCAATCGCTATTCCAGCTACAGCAATCCCACCAAGGGGAGTTGGGAATATCTCACGTTCATCCACGAGATCGGCCATGCGATCGGGCTGAAGCATCCCGGCGATTACGATGCTGGCGGTGGCGGGACACCCGGACCTTATCTTCCGGCCGCTGAGGACAGTCACAAGTACACGGTGATGTCCTATCACTCAGGGCCGGGCTACGGCGGCAGCGAGCCGATTACACCACAGCTCTACGACATTGCAGCCGTTCAGTACCTATACGGCGTCAACACCTCGACCCGTACCGGAAACGACAATTACACATTTTCGACCTCGCTTCAGATCAAGACAATCTGGGATGCCGGCGGCAACGATACGTTCGATGCTTCCGATCAGACGAAAGCCGTCACCATCGATCTGCGCGCCGGCAGCTTCAGTTCGATCGGTGGCCTCGACAACATCGCCATCGCATTTGGCGCAGTGATCGAGAATGCGATCGGCAGCAATCTCAACGACGTGCTCAAGGCCAACGATGCCGGCAATACGCTGAGCGGCGGTGGCGGAAATGACACGCTAACCGGGGGCGCCGGCAACGACATTCTGATCAGCGGCGCAGGCATCGACGCACTCACCGGGAATGGCGGGGCGGACATGTTCGTGTTCGGGAGCGGGGATAGTTCCGCCGCCGCCGGCAAGCACGATCAGATCACGGACTTCACGCTGGGCCTGGATGTGATCGACCTGAGCGGGCTTGATGCCGATATCGGTGCATCCGGAATTGACCCGTTCCGCTTTCTCGGCCTCGGCGGTTTTGACGGCTTCGCGGGAGCACTCGACTATTTCTTCGACTCCAGCCGCAATGTCACTGTTCTGCAAGGTGATGTGAACGGCGACAAGGCCGCTGACTTTGCCGTCGATCTCATCGGGAATATCGCACTGGCGTTCTCCGCTTTTACGATCGACAGCCTCCGATCAGAACCCCTCACTCTCACGGGAACCTCGGGTCCGGACACGCTCGCCGGCTGGACGTTGGACGACAAACTATCGGGCTTGGGGGGCAACGACACGCTGACCGGCAATGGCGGCAACGATTGGCTGGACGGCGGGACCGGCGCCGACGCGATGATCGGCGGGCCCGGCAACGACACCTACGTGGTGGACGATGCCGGCGACGTGGTGACAGAGGCGAGCGACTTTGCGGTCCCGTCGGGCTGGACGCTGAAGGGCACGGCGGACTTCAACAACGACGGCCAGCTGGACGTCGTGGTGAGCAGCGCGTCTGCGAACCAGGTATGGCTGCTGAAGAACCAGGTCGTGTCGTCGGTGACGAACTTGCCGAATGGCGGCATGTCGGGTTGGCAGAACTGGACCCTCACCGGGGTGGCCGATCTTAATAGCGATGGCCACAAGGACGCTCTGTATACGCACGTCAGCGACGGCCGGCAGTGGGGCGAGTACCTCAACGGCACGACGCTGCTGAACAAGGGCGAGTACTACACCGGAGCATCCGCGAACGCCTTGCAGTCGCTACCGGGCAATGGCACCGACACGGTGCTGGCCTCGGTGAGCCACACGCTGACGAACGCGGTGGAGAACCTGACGCTCGCCGGCGGGGCTGGCTCGATCAACGGCACCGGCAACGCGTCGGCCAACGTGATCGTCGGCAACGAGGGTAACAACATCCTCACCGGCAAAGGCGGTCGCGACACGCTCACCGGCAATGGCGGGGCCGACATTTTCAAGTTCGGGCCGGGCGACACCGGCGCGAGCAGCGGCACCCGGGATCTGGTCACGGACTTTGCCGTGGGAAC
>DATMEE010000054.1:0-3024 GCA_035557035.1 Phycisphaerae bacterium | reverse complement strand
ACTCCGTTGACGAGGCCCTGGCCGGCCATTGCAAGACCATCATCGTGAAGATCGGCGCCGATGGAAGCTGCACGGTCATCGACGACGGCCGCGGCATTCCCGTCGAGCCGAAGGCAATTCCCGAGAACCCGCTGCTCGACGGGAAAAGCTCGCTGGAGATCGTGCTGACCGTGCTGCACGCCGGCGGCAAGTTCGATCGCAATTCATACGCGGTCAGCGGCGGGCTTCACGGCGTCGGCGTCAGCGTGGTCAACGCGCTGTCCGAATCGATGCTGGTTGAGGTCTGCCGCGGCGGCAAGCTTTACACGATGCGATTTTCACGCGGGCGCGTGGTGAAGGAGCTGGAGTGCCTCGGCGACACCAAGCAGAAAGGGACGCGCGTCGAGTTCGTGCCCGATCCGACGATTTTTCAGGACACGAAGTTCCGCACCGAGACACTGATCACCCGCCTTCGCGAGCTGGCCTATCTGAACGAGGGGCTGCGGATTCAGTTCATCGACGAGCGCGTGGACAAGCGCGAGGATTTCTTCTTTTCCGACGGGCTGAAGGCCTTTGTTGAATACATGAATGAAGGCAAGGACGTGCTCCACCCCGTCCGCGTTTTGAGCGGGCAGGATGAAGCGCAGGGTCTCGCCTGCCGGATCGCCTTTCAATGGAACGATTCATACAACGAGAATCTGCTGGCGTTCGCCAACAACATCAAGAACCGCGACGGCGGCGCCCATCTCACCGGCTTTCAGGCGGCCCTCACCCGCACCCTGAATGCCCACGGCAAGAAAAGCAATCTTCTGAAGGGCGATCTGGTCATCAAGGGCGAGGACTGGCGCGAGGGCCTGACCGCGATCATCTCGGCGAAGGTGCGCGAGCCTGATTTTCAGGGCCAGACCAAAGACCGGCTGATGAATGCCGAAGTCGAGTCATTCATTCAGCAGACGGTCAACGAGCAGTTGTCCAACTGGCTTGAAGAGAACCCATCCGACGCGAAGAAGGTCATCGCCAAGGGCATTCAGGCGGCCGTCGCCCGCGAGGCGGCGCGCAAGGCGCGCGAGGCGACGCGCAAGACCGCCCTGTCGAGCGGCGATCTGCCCGGCAAGCTGTGGGACTGCCGCAGCAAGAACCGCGACGAGTCGGAAGTCTTTCTGGTCGAGGGCGATTCCGCGGGCGGCTCGGCCAAGCAAGGCCGCGATGCCGTCACCCAGGCAATCCTGCCGCTCAAGGGAAAAATTCTCAACGTCGAGAAGGCGCGGATGGACCGCATCCTCGGCCACGAGGAAATCAAGACGATCATTCGCGCCCTGGGCTGCGGCGTGCCCGGCTCCGAGGATTTCGACATTACCAAAGTCCGCTACGGCAAGATCATCATCATGACCGACGCCGACGTGGACGGCAGCCATATTCGCACGCTCTTGCTCACTTTTTTCTTCCGGCACATGCGCGGGCTGATCGACGCGGGCCGCGTGTTCATCGCCCAGCCGCCATTGTATCTGCTCAAGCGCGGCAAGTCGGGTGAATTCGTGCTGAACGATACCATCATGGACGGGAAGCTGACCGATTGGGGCCTGGGCGGAACCCGGCTGGCGATGCGAACGTACACCGATGAATCGGCGCAGCCTTCCGACGAGCGCACCGTGGAGAGCGACAAGCTGCGCCGGCTGGTCGAGGCGCTCGACCAGATTTCGCACGTGCAGCGGGTTTTGCAGCGGCGCGGCATCGATCTGAAGAAATTCGTCAAGCAGCATCTCGTGGGCGGCAACACGGCGCTGCCCCGCGTGCGCGCCGTCATCGAAGGCGAAGAGTGCTATTTTGAAAATGACGACGCATTCAATCAGTTCCGCCGCCAGATGCAGGAAAAATACGGCGAGCTGGAAGTGATGGATGGCGGCGTCAGTCTTCCTTCGATCATTGAGGGCGCCAATGCGAAGGTATTGGTCCGCTATGAACTGAGCGAGACCCGTGAGCTGGAGAAGGCCGTTCGCCAGTTGAAGGAATTCGGCATTTCCATTGACGACTACTTCATCCATCGCGAAGAACTGGTGACCGGCGATCTCACGCCGGCCAAATACGTGCTCATTCCCCAGAGCGGCGACCCCATTGATCTCGACAGCCTGTCCGCGGTGTCATCCGGCGTGCGCTCATTGGGCCAGCGCGGCACGACCACCAAGCGCTTCAAGGGCCTGGGCGAGATGAACCCCGAGGAACTGTGGGAAACCACGCTCGATCCCGAGAAGCGGAAGCTGTTGCAGGTGGTCATCTCCGAAGAAAAGGCCGATCCCGAGCAGCTTGAAATCGACACCCGCGCGGCCGACCGCATCTTCTCCATTCTCATGGGCGAAAACGTCGAAGTCCGCCGCGACTTCATCGAGACCAACGCCATTCACGTCAAAGACCTCGACATCTGACGCATCCGCGATCCGATTCCAAGCCCGAAGCGTGAGTCATCACGAGGCCGCGCCTTCGAACTTGCGCTCGTAATGCCTGATCCAGATCATCATCGCCGGCACGCCGATAGCAAAAGGCAGCAGCCACGGCAGAAGTTGCCAGACTCCTTGAAGGTGAAGTTTCAAAAGCCGCGACGCCCCGAAAACAAAAAACGCGGCATGAAAGCCGATTCCGGCGCCCAGCATGCACTCCATGTGACGATACCACCATGCCATGGGCGTCGGTCGCGGGCGCTTGATATATCTCAGGTCGCCGATCGTGCCGTACACGCCGATTAATCCCAGTGAAAGGCTGATCCAGTACCGCCCGGCAGCAGCGGGCGGCAGCAAATGCCACCCGCTGTAAGACGCCAGGAGGCTCCAGCCTCCGTACACCGTAAGGGCCAGGCTCCAAAGTCCGAACACGGCGAGCAATAGCAGCAGCCACGGCGTGCGAAGCATCGCATGATCTTGGCGGGTTCGAACAATGCGCACACCCATCGCCGTACCCGCCAACACGGCCAAGGCCAGAAAGCCGGTAATCGAAAAAAGAAATCGCGCGCGCTCGACGGCGTACGGAAGTTCTTCGGCGGTGATACGCTGCATC
>DATMEE010000053.1:0-5619 GCA_035557035.1 Phycisphaerae bacterium | reverse complement strand
CTCGTAAATCTCGTCGGAGAGGATGTAGATGTCCTCTTCGGCGGCGACTTCGACGATGCCTTCCAATTCCTCGCGCGTGTAGACGGAACCGGTCGGATTGCCCGGTGTGTTCAAGATCAACATTTTGGTGCGGGGCGTCATCGCGTTTTCAAAATCGGAGGCGCGCATCTTCCAGCCGTTGCGCTCCGTCGTCGGCACGATGACCGGCTCCGCGCCGGCCAGCCGAACCATGTCGGGATAGCTGACCCAATAGGGGGAGGGGATCAGCACTTCGTCGCCAGTCTGGCAGGTGGCCAGGATGGCGTTATAACAGGAGTGCTTCGCGCCGCTGCTGACGATGATCTGGCTGGGCCGATATTTGAGCTGATTGTCCGCTTCCAATTTCTCTGCAATCGCCTGCCGCAATTCGGGCAACCCACCGCTCGGCGTATACTTGGTAAAACCGGCTTCGAGGGCGGCGATGGCGGCTGCTTTAATATGGTCCGGCGTGTCAAAATCGGGCTCCCCGGCGCCGAAACCGCACACGTCGATTCCCTCGGCTTTCATCGCTTTCGCCTTGCTGTCGATCGAGAGGGTGAGGGAGGGGGTCAATTGGGCGGCGCGCGCGGAGATTTCCATGGCTGTCGGAGTAAGGTTGAGTGTTTGCAAAATGGGAGCGCAAGCTATGGGCGGGCGTAGAAACTTTCAATGAAAGGTTTGAAGTTATTCTCCTCCACTTGCACGATCGCCATCTCCCGTTTTGCGTTCTCGGCGGAATCGGAGGCGTGGGCGGCGTTAATCATGATCGTCTGCCCGAATTCTTTCCGGATCGAGCCGGGCGGCGCTTTCGCGGGGTCGGTGGGGCCCAGGACGTCGCGAATCTTTCGCACGGCGTCATCGCCCTGGTAAACAATGGCAATGCATTTCTCGGAGCCGGGCGCGTTGCGCTGGTCGCCCTTGGTCGCGCTCGGGCGGGCGCCCGCCATGAATGCGACGATGTCTTCCCAGGCGTCGCGCCCTTTCCCCGGGCCGAGTTTTTCTTCCAGCACCGCCAGGACAGGGCCGTAAAATTCCTCTGCCTGGGCGACGCTCATGCAGTGGACCTTGAACCCGATGATGTAGAGACCAGTGCGCGAAAAAACCTCGATCACACCGCCGGGCCGTTGATTGGGGAATTTGAAATTGTCCGGCTTGATCAGCACAAGCGACTTCTCGACTTTCGCGTCCTTCGGAAACTCGATCACGTGATCGAGGATTCCGCCGTCGCTGTCTGAAAACTCCGCCCAGAGCTTGAGATCGCGTTCCACTGCCTTGGGATCGAACGCGGCCAGCGCGGCGGGCTCGAAGTAAACGACCTTGCCGGCGTCGTCGGTGATGTAATCGCCGAAGGTGTCGCGGATCGTCTCACCGCTCGTTCGCTCATGCACGATGTGTCCGATCGTGTAGTGAATCTTCTCCACGGCATCCGGGCCACGGAGAACCAGAATCAGCGCGCGCGATTTCTGGCCATTAACCTTTCCGGTGAAATTCTTGAGAACGTAATCGCGGATCAACTCTTGTGTGGCCCGATGGCCCGGGTCGGTCTCGGTCACGATTGTGTCCGCGTAACGCCTCGTCAGTTCTTCGCTGGGGGCGAACATCCGTGCCGTGACCAGATCCAGTCCCGTCCGCGAGATCAGACGGGCGATGATTCCGCCCGTGCGCGATTTGCGCATCGAGTAGGGCGTGACGATGACGTAAGAGAGCTCTTCGGCGGGCATGCAGTTTCCCCACGCGGCCATACAGATAACCGCGTAGTTGCAGGAAATCGGCGCCGTCTAAGGGTCGAGGAACGTTGCTTTTACCGTTCCCGGCGTCAACTCTTTTTCCAGGTGGGACGGTTCGGAGAGCCGTCCGTGGAAGTTGATATTCGGTCAATTCGTAACGACCATTTTCGGATGCGATTGCTGCGCGATTGTCTCCTAATGCTTCTCCTGCTGTTCGTCGCCAGGATGGCCTGCGCGGACGAGCCGCGAACATTGGTGAGCGGAACGCCCCGGATTCTAGGCCGCGAGATCCAACAGCTCGTTTTGGTTGTCCCGATCCATGTGGGTCGACAAATAGCTGGCATGCTTACCATGCCGGAATTTGACGTTCTGCCCAATCGATTCGTGGCCGCGAGTGAGGACTCGGAACGCGTATACTACCAGGCTGTCGCGCGCTTTAGGCCGCAGGTGTCGGGGGCATGCGCTCGCTGCGGAATGGACGGCGGTCTGGCGGTGAGTAAGAAGCGGGCGGATCTGGTGAACCTCCTGTCGGCAACGGTCGCGATTGTCGCGTGGCACTGGAGGTTGGACCTCCACTGGCGCCTGAGCAGATCCGCCAACTGAAAGTCGGCCGCTCAGAACGGCATCGATAAGATCAGCAAGTTGATGTCGGGGACGGGCGACCACTCTGGCAACAAATGGCGATCCATTTGCCGCGGTGACGAATTTCCGAGGCGGTGAAATTGTGCTGCTCCAGAGCGCGAACCACCCGTGTTTCCTGGCTTCGCAATATTCCCGAAAGTATCATCTGGCCGCCAGGGGCGAGATGTCGCGACCAGTTCGGCAGCGCCGCGATCAAAATCTCGCTGAAGAGATTTGCGGTGATGATCTCGAACTTTCCCCTCAGGTTCTGTTTCAAGATGTCGGCTGTCCTGATTTCGACGTTGCGGGTGCGGTTGGCGCGTACATTCCGCTTCGCGGTCGCGCAGGCGACGGGATCGTTATCGATCGCGAGCACTCGCCCCGCTCCAAAATAACAGCCGGCAATGGCCAAAATGCCGCTGCCCGTGCCGGCATCGAGCATCGTCCAACCCGGCGGAAAAGCGCGGGTTGTCTGTTCGAGGAGCCGCAAGCACATCGCGGTGGTGGCGTGCTGGCCCGTGCCGAAAGCCGCTTCGGCGGGAATGATGAGAGTTTGCGCTGCGGTCGCCCGTTGCGCTGGTGCGCTCAGGATAATTAGCCGCGAGCCGATTCGCAGCGGTTTGCCCACGGTTTGCTTGGCAAAATGCTGAAGCCAGTCCGGCTGCAATTTCTTCATGCTGCCGCCAAATTCGCGGATGAGTTTCTGCGCCTCTTTTTTCGTCCGGCAGCAAACCTCCAGCAAACCGCGCTTGCCTCCGGGGCGCTCGACAACCGCAAGCGCGCGGCCGAATCGCCGCGCTAAGGGTTCGATTCGGTCGCGCAGCCAACCGCGCCCCGCGTGCTTTCGCCAGATATACATCGAATTAGTTCAGTATACTGTGTCGCAGCCAAGGAGGGGCGGTTTGACACCGCCCACTTGGAAAATCGGCGGTTGGAAAACCGCCTTGTTTCGGATTAACGCCCTATGGATTTCGTCCATCGTTTTGTTCCAGCGCCATCGGAGCCGAGCACGCGCACTCTCCTGCTCTTGCACGGAACCGGTGGCGATGAAAACGATATGATTCCCCTCGGTCGCGACCTCGATCCCAACGCGGCGCTGCTCAGTCCACGGGGCAAGGTTCTGGAGAACCGCATGCCTCGATTTTTTCGGCGGTTAGCTGAAGGCATCTTCGATGAAGAAGACGTCATCCATCGCGCGCGTGAGCTCGCCGATTTTGTGAGCGGCGCGGCGACGCGGTATGAGTTCGATCCGAAGCGCGTGTTCGCCGTCGGTTTTTCCAATGGCGCGAATATCGCGGCAGCAATCCTGCTCCTCAGGCCCGAGGTGCTCGCCGGCGCCATATTGCTTCGCGCGATGGTTCCTCTCGTGCCGTCGGTTTTGCCCAACCTCGCCCCTGCGCGCGTTTTGCTTTCCTCCGGTCAGCAGGATCCAATTGTGCCGGTGGAAAATGCAGAGCGCCTCGCGGCAATGCTTCGGGAAGCCGGCGCCAAGGTGACATTGCGCTTCGAACCCACTGGTCATGCTCTTGGCTTGGGCGACATGAAGGCCGCGAAAGATTGGCTGGCGAACCAGTAGCGAGGGACGGAGTCCGGAACGCGAGCGAAGAGTGTGCTCGACTTGGCTCGCCCGCTGGGAGAGTCTTTTTGGATGCTCTCGAGCCGGCCCATGGCCTATCGGCGGCAGCAGTTCTTCGGCGCGCTCGCGTGTCTTTGCGCGAGTATGCCCGCTCTGCCGAACAGCGCGCAGGCTAGCGATTACTTCGTAAATCCAAGCGGCGTCAACGGTGCTTTTCTGACGGTGCAAAGCGCGGTGGATGCTGTGGCCGGGCAAACGGAAACACATCGGGCGAATATATTTGTCGCGCCGGCGAGGTACGTCGAAAGCGTGACGGTGGCCAAACCCTTTGTGACGTTCATTGGACAGGGTGTGACCCCGGCGGACGTGAGCATTTCGTTCAACAGCACGCTCGTTTACCCTGTTCTCGGCGAGACCATTTCGATCCGCAGCAGCGCGACCGCGTTCATGGCGCGCAACCTGACTTTCGAAAATTCCACAGCCGACCGCAACCTGACGGCGGCTCTCGCAGTCGGATCGTTCGCCGATCGTGCGATTTTCGATAACGTCAGATTCCTCGGCTATCAGGACACTCTGCTCGTCGATGGGAGGGCGCGGCAGTATTTTCGGAGTAGCTTCGTCTCCGGCGACGCGGATTTTGTTTATGGGGACGCGACGGCGGTATTCGACCGGTGCACAATCGAGAGCACCGACTTCGGCTGGATTACCGCCGCCGACACCGCACGAGTCACCGCGAACGGGATGATCTTCCTGGATTGCAGCCTGGTGAGAGGCACGGATCGCAGTCCCCTGGACGACGGGACCTCCGCGCCGAACAACTCTGTGTTTCTGGGCCGGCCGTGGTTCTTTTTGCCCTCGCTCCAAATGCCGAGCGTTACCTACATTCGCACGCGGATGGGGCCGCACATCGCCGCGGCCGGCTGGGATCCCTGGAATACGCTCCTGGATCCCGCGCTCGACCGTGATTCGCGCACGCGAGTCTCCGAGTGGGGCAGCATGAATCTCGCCGGCACGCTGCTCCTAGATTCAAATCACGACGGCACGCCCAATGGCCGCGTGTCGTGGGTCGATCAGTTGACTGCGGCGCAGGCGGCCAATTACACCGTCCAAAACATCTTCGGGCCGGTGGAATTCTGGAACGCAACGACGCAGCCCGAAACGCCCGGCATTCCGTATGTGAGCCAGGGCGACCCGTGGAATCCGCACGTGCAATTGCTCTCGCTGCCGGCCAGACCCGGCGCGCAACCGCAGCTCTTCAACATCTCGACGCGGTTGCAGGTTGGCACCGGTGAAAGCGTCGGTATCGGCGGTTTCATCATCACCGGGCCGGCGCCGAAGAAGCTGATCCTGCGGGCGATCGGGGCATCTTTGCAAGCGTCCGGGTTGAACGACGTGCTCGCGGATCCGATCCTCGAACTCTACGACGCCGGCGGCGGGCTGCTGACGAGGAATGACAACTGGACGGATGACGAGGCATCAGCCGCGGAGCTGACAACGATCGGATTGACGCCGGCGAATGACGCTGAATCGGCGCTGGTCGTTACTCTCCTTCCGGGGCGCTACACGGCCATCGTCGGTGGCAATAACGGAACAACGGGCATGGGCCTGGTGGAGGTTTATGATGGCGATCTGGCGGCGGACTCGCAACTTGCGAACATCAGCACCCGCGGCTTCGTG
>DATMEE010000052.1:0-4942 GCA_035557035.1 Phycisphaerae bacterium | reverse complement strand
CGTCAAAGGACTCGCGGCCGTTCACAGGCGCGAATTCGCCCCATGATGCGTCACGATGCCCGGGCGCCGGCGCCGTTTCTTCGGCGGTGAGAATCAGCCCGCCGGAGTTCGTAATCTCTTCATTCGTAAAGAAACCAGCGCAGCCATTGCGCATGGTCAGAACCGGATCCCCGTCGATCGTCCCATCGAACTCGAAAAAGAAAAGGTACGTTTCACCCTGTCGAACGAATCGAAGAATGCGAATGTCGTATCGAATCGTTTCGCCGGGGCGCGGCAGGTCCCGATGAAACGTCACCGTCGCATCGAGTAGGCGGTAGAATCGCCGGCCTTGCACGCGCAGGTCGATCCCCAGATAGCTCGACAAGAAGAGGTCGGCCTGGCCCGCCTCGACACTGATGCAGACCGGCGCCCGGCCGCTGTCGAGATACCATACGTCTTCGAGGACATCGTGCTCGGTGATGACGCGGCCCGACGTGAGCGAGCCTTTTTCGCCTTCGACGAGCATGATTCGATCAACCAGCATCAGCGGCTCGGCGGGGAGGCGCACGCGCACGGGAAACGTGTCGACCACGGCAAACTCGGGACCAAGCACGGGCTCGACGCAGCCGACGGCAAATTCCATGCAAAGTCGGCGATCGAAAGCCGGCGCGGAAGTGAATCGGGATGCATCCCCCGTGCTTTCGCCACGTTCGATTTTCTCGTTTGGCGGTGGAGTAAAATCGAGTGAAGTATCGGAGCAGTCAAACGCGCTATCGGGCCAGTCTGCGGTCAATTCAGGGCCAATTCGATTAAGTAGCGCGGTCTGGCGGGCGATCAGCCTGCCGACCACTGTCGCCGATTGCGCCGAGAATTCAAGAAAGGCCTGGTGCGCCGCACCCGTCGCGGCCAAACCGCTCTCCGCCGATTTGATGAGCGCCAGGTGAGACTCGACAGCGCGTGTTGTGCCCGATGCGCCGGTCATTTGTTCCGAACCGGATTGCGCGTTGCCACCGACAAGCTCTGGATCGCTCGGGCGGTTGTCGTGCGTTTGAAATGCCCACTCCGGCCAAGTCGGCCGGGGCGCGGGCCGACCAAGCGCGATCTCAATTCGCCTCTCGCTCGTGCTTGTGGCTCGAAGCGCCGGACCAGTCCCTCGACTTTCGGAACGTATTCCATTAACCGCCGCCACGTCGATGGGCACGCCCTGGGCAAAGAGCGCCGCGGCCACCCGGACGACACTGAGCGCGTCGTCCTCGCCCTTCACGCTGGCGGACCTGGCGAAATGCGGGCGCTCGCCGAGAATCTTGCGGATCATCCTCGTACACGACGCCTGCGGTCCCAGCTCCACGAACATCCGCGCCCCGTCGGCATAAGCGCTTTCGACGACGCGGGTGAAGTCGAAGCCGTGCAATGCCTGGCCGGTGATGCTTTCCGCGGCGCTCTCGCGCGTGACGGAGTAAGCCTCGCCGCGCACGCAACTGTAATAGCGGATGCCGGCCGGCGGGGATGTTTCCAGCAGGTGCAATTCGCGATAGGCCTGTTCGACGACGCGCACCGCCTCGAAATGCACCGTGGGGACGTCCGCAACCGGGATCGCGCGACAGCCGAGGATCGATGCCACTATTGCGACATCATCGGCGAGACCACCGACGATGCACTCCGATGGCGTGTTCACGATCAGCAGCCGCGCCCGGGCGGCCCCGCGCCGCGCCGCCTCGTCGATGGCTTCGCGCACCGTGGCCGCAGGTCGGGGCAGCACGACGGTTCGCCATTGCGCGGCCTGCGAAGGGGTCAAATCCCACGCCGCCTGAAGCACCCGCCGCTCACCATACAGGTCGGAAGCAAACAGCGGCGACGCCATCATCCGACGCAGCATTTCGTCGGAATCAGGCCACGCCCGCGTCGCGAACAGCCCGGCCGACTCGCCGAGGCTGTATCCCACGACCGCGCGCGGCTCCGCGCCCAAATGGCGCAGCAGATCGCTCATCATCATGCCATAGGCCACCTGACCGAAGATCATCCGGCGGGTATCCTGCGATATTTCGACTTCCGCCTCCCGCTGCCAGCCCTCCGGCCATGACGAACGGTACGGCACGAACCAGGGTGCCATCATCTGGCTCGCGAGACGCTCCACCCGCGCGTCGAGTTGGTCAAGCACGCCGGGCCATCGAAGGCCGATTCCGCGGCCCATTTCGACGTAGTGATTGCCCGAACCGGGAAAGACGAATGCCAGGTGTCCGGCCCGAGTCAACGGCACCGGCTCATAAAACGCGCCGGCCCGGCCGTCGAGCGGCTGATTCGAATTTGATTCAAGCGATGATCGAGCCGCCGAGATCGCCGCACGGAGCTCCTCCGGTTTTTTTGCGAATAGGGCCAGCGAGAGTACGGTGCGGCTATCTTCGCGCGTGGATTCACGCGACCTTAAGCCCGCCTCATCGTTGACGATCTTGCTCAGGCCATCGCCGCCAAACATGTCCAGACGCCTCGCCAACTCGTCAAGCCACCGAATCAGATCGGCCTCATTGCGGCCGCGTGCGGCGATTAGGAACGTTTCATCCTGCCGGCGCACCGGAAGAACTCCCATCGATTTGTCCACCGCCGGAGGCTCTTCCATGACAACGTGCGCGCACTGTCCGTCGGTGGTCATCGCGGCGACGAGGGTGCGGCGTGGGCCGTCAACACGGTTCCGGAACCAATAGGACGCTTCATGTGGAAAATGGAAGGGCGTCACTTGCCAGTCGTGGGCTGGTGACGAGAAACCGGGCACGGGGGCGAGGAACCGGCGATGCATGCAGAGTGCCGCCTGAGTGACTGATGCGAGGGAGGAAGCGGCGCCCGCGCGACCTGTGATCGATGCGGGCGCTGCGAGGGCGACGTCGCGCCCGCAATCCGTGAACGCAGACTTCAATGCGCGGGCTTCGATACCATCCTCTGCGGGGTCGCCACCGCCATTGGCCATCACGGAGTCGATTTCTGCAACGGAAAGCCGGGCGTCATTCAGGGAAGCGTCCATGGAGCGGCGATAGACCGCCTCCAATTCGGCTGCCGCATTGGCGTCATCCAGTCGGCCGAGACGTGCCCCGCCGGCACGGCCGACGCCGCGGATAATCGCATACATTCGATCGCCGTCGCGCTGCGCATCGGACAGTCGCTTGAGCACGAGGCTGGTCGCGCCTTCGCCGAGCATCGTCCCATCCGCATTCATTTCTAACGGGCGAGCGGCGCCACGCTCGGAATAATTCCGCAACTGTTGTGCGGACCGCACCGCGCGGATGTCACCTGTCAGATCGACGGCGCCGACGACCATCACGTCCGTCTCGCCAAGTTGCAGCGAGCGGACGGCAACCTCCATCGCCGCGATGCCCGACGCCGTATCGGCCGAGACGACGAAGCTGGGACCGCCGAAACGGCACTCACGGGCGATGCGGCTGGCGATGATGTTGCCCAGCGCCCCCATCGTAGACGTCGCGTTGAGGGACGGACCGGCCTGCGCGCGCAGGGCGTCGATCCAGCGCTGCATCTCTTCGTCGGAGAGCGTCAACCCGAGCATGTCGGCCCAGCGGCGGGCCTGGGCTTCGAGCCACCACCGCAAGTGGAAATTGGTCGTCTCGAAGTCGAACGACATCCCGACGATCACCCCGGCTCGCGGGCGCGGATTCGTCAGCGCCACATGCGCGTCATCGAGAGCGTCTGCGGCGCTTTGGAGCGCGAGAAGCTGCTGCGGCAGGATTTCGGGCAGCTCATTGGGTGGAACGCGAAATCGGCCGAGCGGAATCGCGATTTGGTCGATGTAGCCGCCGGATTCACACAACGGTGCGTTCAACCCGCGCCATCGATCAGCGGGTCGCCGGCGAAATGCAGGTTTACCGCCGAATACGTGACGCTCGAAGTCCTCGAGCGACGCGATTGGACCAATTCGGACATCCATGCCGATTATGGCGATTGGTTCGGATTCGGTACTCTCCTGCGCGCGATGCGTTCGCGGCGCAGTCGGCGGCGGGATGGAAGTCGGGGGCTTGTCTTTCAAAGCCTCATTCAGCGACGAATCAAGCCATTCCTCGACCAGTACGTGGGCGTTGATGCCTCCGAAGCCGAAGCCGCTGACGGCCGCACGCCGGGGAAGCCGATCGCTTCGTCGTCGCCAGCCTTCGGCGCGGGTTTGAATTCGAAATGGGCTGCTCTCAAGCTCCGCATGCCGGGTGGCTCGCTCGAAATTGATCGATGGCGGGAGCACCTCCGCACGCATCGCCAGAAGCATTTTGATGAAGCCCGCCGCGCCGGCCGCGGTCAGGAGATGGCCGATCTGAGACTTGACCGAGCCGATGGGGCAATGGCCGGCCGGTGCGTCAACATGGCGCCAGAGCGAACGAAGGCTCATGATTTCGACGCCATCGCCGGCGGGTGTTCCAGTTCCGTGGCATTCCATGAGATCGACGTCGTCAGCAGACCAGCCCGCGGCGGAATATGCCTCGTTCATGGCACGAAGCTGGCCTTCGCTGTCGGGGGCAATGAGGCTGCCGCCGATGTCGTTGGAAAGGCCGATGCCGCGAATGACGCCGTAAATCTCGTCGCCGTCGCACACGGCGTCGTCGAGCCGTTTCAGCAGGACCAGTCCCGCGCCCTCGCCGACCAGCAATCCATCGGCGGATTCGTCAAAGGGCGCGCAGCGACCCGACTTCGAGAGGGCGCGGAGCTGCGTGAAGCCCATTTGCGTGTAGAGGCAGTCCGGGCGAGAGACGCCCCCCGCAAGCATCGCATTGGCGCGGCCGGCGCGCAACTCATCGCAGGCCAGCTTTATCGCGTAAAGGGATGACGCACAGGCGGCATCAAGGGTATACGCGCCCGCGCCGAGGCCCAGGGCGCTGGCGAGCAACGCGGCGGGCAGGCTGGTGACCTGTGCATTGAGAAGATTTGGCGGATTGGAGTCCGGCGACGATGCGGCAAGCCGGGAGGCGATTTCATC
>DATMEE010000051.1:0-3023 GCA_035557035.1 Phycisphaerae bacterium | reverse complement strand
TCAACCGCGATAATGCCCGAGTCTGTCTTTAACTTGCGCCTGCTGATCGATGCGATTGTCCTGCTCGCCTATTTCTTCGGGATCGTTGCTATCGGGCTTTGGGCCGGCCGCCGAAACAAGAACCTGCGGGATTTCGCGCTTGGGGGGCGGTCCATTCCCTGGTGGGCGGTCCTGGCCTCGATCATCGCGGCGGAGACGAGTGCCGCCACTTTTCTGGGAACGCCGGCGGAAGGCTTCAAGACCAGGGCCTACTTCTACGGCCAGCTTGTCATCGGCACGATCCTCGCCCGCATCGTGATCGCCTTCACCTTCATTAAACCCTATTACGATTACCGGGTCCAAAGCGTTTACGAATTCCTGACCGTCCGGTTCGGCACCAAGACCAAGAACATGGCGAGCGGGATCTTTCTCTTCACCCGGGTCCTGGGGATCGGCGTCAGGCTTTACCTCGGCGGCGCGATCATGGTGGTCATCTGGCGTTATCTCTTCCCATCGCTGCCGGTGAATCTGAACACCTACATCTGGGGAATCATTTTCGTCACCGTCATCACCACGATTTATACGGCGGTCGGTGGAATCAAGGCCGTTGTCTGGACCGACCTGATCCAGGCCATACTCATGTTCAGCTCCGTGATTTTCGCCATCTTTCTCCTGCTCCATAACATCCCGGGTGGGTTTGAGACCGTGAAAGAGAACCTCGGTGGGCTGGACAAGATTAAATTTTTCCAGACCGGCTGGAATGCAGAGCTGCCGTTCGGCGCCGCCATGAAAGCGATGATGGAGGAGCCGTACACCCTTTTCGCCGCCTTCATTGGCTCAACCCTTCTCACAATGGCCACTCACGGGACCGACCAGGACATGGTGCAACGCATGTTGACCGCTCCAGATCACCGCAAGTCGCAACTCTCCCTCATTCTCAGCGGCATTATGGATGTCCCTATCGCGCTGGCGTTCCTAACTGTGGGCATTCTTCTGTCGGTCTATTATTCGGTCGTTCCGGGAGTGTCGTTGCCGGCGGCGGACAACGAGATTTTCGGACATTACATTGTCCACGAAATGCCGGTGGTATTTCGCGGCCTGATCATCGCGGGCGTTTTCGCCACGATGATGGGTTCCACTTCCGCCGCCCTGAACGCGCTCGCGACCAGCTTCACGAAGGATTTTTACCTGCCTTATATTCGCCCGGACGCGAACGATCGTCAGGCAATTCGGGCCGCCCGCATCGCGACGGCGGTATTCGGAATTCTGATGATTATCGTCGCGGCCGTAGCGGCCAACGCGGTCCTGCACAACGCCAAGCTGACCATTATCCCGATCGCGATCGGAATCCTTGGTTACACCTATGGAGCATTGCTCGCCGTGTTTCTGCTGGGAATGCTAACGCGCACCCGCGGTGCTGATGGTGCCAACGTGCTGGCGATGACCATCGGCATCACATCCGTCCTCATCCTCTGCAAAGTGACGATTCCGGCGTTCGATGTCCTGGCGCTCTTCACGGGGAAGATTGTCGCTGTGCAGTGGGTCTTCGGCTACTTCATGCCCGAATGGTGGCCGAAAATTTCCTGGCCATGGTTCGTGTTTGTCGGCTGCATCGTGACGCTCGCCATCAGCGTCCTCTTTCGCACACCGAAGAGCCAGATTCTGGCGGCAGAGGAACACGTGCGCCACGTTCCTGAACCAGCTCGCACGACGAACTAAAAAAAGCCCGCGGGCCATCCTTCCCGCGTCACCGCGGGCATTTCGGTTGCGGATCGCATGCGCTCCGGTTAACTGACGCGAGCTCTCGATGGAAGTTCACACGCATTTCACGGCGCTCGATTGGGCGGTGCTGGTCGGCTATCTCCTGCTCACGACATGGGTCGGGCATCGGCTGCGCGGGCAACAGGCGAACATCAAGGATTTCTTCCTCGCCGGCCGCTCGTTGCCCTGGCCGGCGGTTTGCGGATCGATCATCGCGACGGAGATCAGCGCGGTCACGTTTATCGGTGTGCCGGGTGCCGTCTTCGCTCTCACCGGCAACTTCACCTACTTGCAATGGGCGATCGGCTCGATCATCGCCCGGTGCATTGTCGGCCTCTACTTCGTGCGCGTCTTCTATGAGCGCGATATCTACAGCCCCTACGACTACATGGCGCACCGCCTCGGGCGCGGTGTGAAAGGCCTGACGACTGCGCTGTTCATGATCGGCTCTGTCCTCGGCCAAAGCGTGCGCGTGCTCGTGCCGGCAATGGTGCTGCGCACCGTGACGCCGATGAGCATGACGCAAAGCATCCTCGTCATCGCCGCCTTCGCGATCATCTGGACGCTGATGGGCGGCATGACGACCGTGATTTGGACCGACGTCATGCAGTTTTTCCTCTTCGTCGCGTCGGGATTGCTCGCGCTCGTCTGGATGATCTCGATGCTACCGGACGGCTGGACGCAGTTCGTCACGCAGGCCGGTGCAGCCGGTAAATTGGAGATTTTCAGGTGGGTGCCGCCCGCTGGCTCGGAGGCGTCATTCCTCGCCTGGATGCGTGATGCGGAGTTCACGATGTGGACGGCACTGCTCGCGATGCCGTTTCAAAATCTCGCGGCATTTGGCACCGATCAGCTGAACGCGCAGCGAATGTTCTGCTGTCGCTCCGCCCGCGACGCAACGAAAGCGGTCATCTTCAGCAGTTTCGGCCAGATCGTCACGATCCTGATGCTAATGGTCGGCGCCGCGCTGTTTGTTTTTTATCAGCAGTTCCCGCCAAATCCGGTGGAGGCGGCGTTGTTCGCACAGAAGACCGATTACGTTTTCCCGGTTTGGATCACGACCGTCCTGCCACCCGGCATTACCGGCCTCGTGCTGGCAGGCGCGTTTGCAGCCGCGATCTCCAGCCTCGACTCCGCGCTTGGCGCGCTCTCGCAAACATCCATCTCGCTGCTCTACGGCGGCAAGACGGAAGCGCCGGAAAATACAGGGGCGATGGTGCGGAGGTCGCGGATCGCAGTCGTCATCTGGAGTGGATTGCTCGCGCTCATGACCGTGGCGCTCT
>DATMEE010000050.1:0-19071 GCA_035557035.1 Phycisphaerae bacterium | reverse complement strand
GAAGGACCATCGCCTCGTCTTTCCGGTCGCGCTGCGTGAGCAGAGCGGCCAGGTTGCCGAGCGTGGTGATCGTGTTCTTGTGCGACGTGCCATGCACGCGCTTCTGCGATTCGAGCGTCCGCCGCAGCATGGCCTCCGCTTCGTCCAACCGGCCCGTGGAACGATACAGGTCGGCCAGATTGTTCATTGAGACAAGCGTATAGGGATCGTCCTCACCCAAGGCAGCGCGCCGGCCCTCCAGCGCGCGCCGGTACAGCGCTTCCGCCTCGGGCAACCGGCGCTGGCGCCCCCGAGCCTGGCCAAGATTGTTGACCGCCTTGAGCGTGTCGACGTGATCCGGACCGAGTTGCGATTCCCACAGCGCCAGGGCGCGTTCGAACTGCTCCGCCGATTGATCGATCGTGCCCAGGTTGTAGTGAATCGTGCCGATCTCGTTCCGGACCGCCGCCTCGGCAAGGGGCTGCCCCGCGAACATCGTCCCTGCTCGTTCGGTCGCGTGTTCGACCAGGTCGGCGACGGGCAGCCGCTGACCCGCCGCGGCGGGTGCGTTGGCGGCGGCAAGCAGCTTCATGAGGAAGTCATTCGTGATGAAATTATTGATCGCCGTAGCCTTGTCCGCCTCGTAACGTGACTTGTCGGCCTCCCACCGCGCCGTCCGAGCTTCGCGCGCATAAAGAACCATGCCTGCGGCCAGCGCGAGCGTGGTCGTCGCGACTCCTCCCACCAGCACCCGGTTGCGCCTCGCGAACTTCCGGAACTGGTACATCACCGTTGCCGGACGAGCCAGCACCGGTTCGTCATTCAGGTAGCGCCGAAGGTCGGACGCCAGTTCCGCCGCTGACTGATATCGACGGCCCACGTCCTTTTCGAGCGCCTTGGCAATAATGACCTCAATGTCCCCGCGCAACCCCGAATCCAACGCGCCCAACCGCCTCGGCTCGTCGTGTTCGATGGCTCGAATGACCTCGGCGAACGAACTGCGGCCCGCAGCGTGCGGCAGGCGGCCGCTCAGCAACTCATATCCGATGACGCCGAGCGCAAAGACGTCGCACCGCCCGTCGATTCGCTCGGGGTCCCCGGAGAGTTGTTCGGGGCTCATGTAGGCAAGGGTGCCGACGAGTTCTCCAGCAACCGTGTGCATCGTGGCCTGCACGTCGGATTCGATCGACCGAGCCACGCCGAAGTCGAGAATCTTGGGCTGACAGATGTCCGCATCCTCCGTGCCGACTTCCATCAGTACATTGTCCGGCTTCAGATCGCGATGAACGATGCCGCGCTGGTGGGCATGCTGCACCGCGTCGCAAATAGAGACGAGCAGCTCCAGTTTCCGCGCCCGCGACAATGAATGCGTTTTTATGTACGCCTGAATTGGCGGACCCTCGATCAGCTCCATCGCGAACCACGGCTGCAAGCCGCCGCCGATTTCGAACGTACCGGCCGCGAAGACCTGGGCGATGCCCGGATGATGCAGCTTCGCCAGAATTTCGGATTCATACTCGAACCGCCGCTGCATTCGCGACGCGAAAATTCCCGGCCGCAGGACTTTGACCGCAGCGCGCCGTCGCGGCTGCTCTTGAAGAGCCTCGTACACGGCGCCCATGCCGCCTGCCCCAATCTGTCGGATGATTACAAAGCCGCCGAGATTGCGGCCAATCAGAGGATCAACGCCTGAATCCGCATTCGCCGGCGACTGCATCGGCGAAACCAGAAAGTCCGACGGATCATCGTTGAGTCGTAGCAGCCGCAATACCTCGGCGAGAACCGATGTATCATCGCATTGCTTTGAGACAAACGCCTCTCGATCGCCCAACGGCTGGTCGAGCGCCAATCGGAACAAGTCCTTGGCCGATTGCCAGCAATCTCGCTGCATGCTACGCCCCTTCCAGTTGTGCCCGCAGCCACGCGCGCGCATGCGCCCATTCGTAATGCACGGTGCGGGCGGAGACGCCGAGCGTCGTCGCGCAATCCTCAACGCTCATCCCGCCGAAGAATCGCAACTCGACCAGCCGAGCCTGCCTGGCGTCCAGTTCGGCGAGCCGAACCAACGACTCATCGAGCGCCAGCAGACTAATCGACCGATCGTTGAATTCCGCCGTCACCTCGTCCAAGACGAGAACCGTCTCGCCGCCGCCACGCTTTTCAGCATCCCTGGCCTTCGCGTGATTAACCAGTATCCGTCGCATGGCGACCGCGGCCGTTGCGATGAAATGCCGCAGGTTCTCGAACCTCGTTGCGTCCGTTCCTGTTCCTACGAGTCGGACGAATGCCTCATGTACCAGCGCCGTCGCCTGAAGGGTGTGATCCGGCCGCTCCCGCCGCATGTACGACGAAGCAATCCGGTGCAATTCGCCGTATACAATCGGAAACAGGCTCTCCGCCGCAACCGAATCGCCACCTGCGACCGCACTGAGCAGCCCGGCCACGTCTGAGGAGGTGGGGTCTGTGTTCATCGAAGAGCCGCCAAAAAAAACGCGCCGCTAATCGTTGCAGGCCGGTCTGATGATTCTTGCCTTCTTAGATGAGCGTAGCAAGCATTGGCCCTAAGCCATGCTTTGCTTGAACAAAAATACTCCCCCGAGGGGGTTACGCGGCTATTGACGGCATGAACGGCGTGACGACGTCGAGCCTTGCGTTTAGCTGTTTGCTGGTGGGTTGTTTCTGACTTTGAACTCAATGAGTCAGTTCAATTTAGTCATTCGTTCGGAAGTGCGGCGTAGCCTGTTTATTTACTCGTTGATCTGAGGTTCTTCGCGGTTTTTGTTGATTCGGAGCGGCGGCACTGGGTAGAATCTGGCGATCGGGATCCGTCTCGCGATTTCAGGTGGTATCGGCGCGCGACGAAGTGGAATTCGCACCCTGCGCGCCTCGGGCCGACAATCTGAAACCTGCGACGAACTGGTGACATTTCACCCCGTCGGAGGATCACTCACATGTTCACCCTTCTAAGCCTTGGCGTTGCCTTTCATATCTCTTCGGCCGCCAACCCCCCGCCAACCGAGCCGGTTGCCGTGACTCCCGCGTGTATTCAAATGCCGGTAAGGGAAGTGCCGACTTCACCGCCCGCGCCTGATGATCCGGGGTCGCCGCGAGGAGACATTTCGGCGATCGGCACGCAGTACGACGTCAGTCACTGGCTGGGCACTCAAAACCCAACTCCGGGCTGTTTCCCTGCTTATGATCCGGGGCCAGGAGGACCACCGGATGACATCGTTACATTTGGGCCGCCTCAGGAGCAAACGCGCCGGCTGGTGAACAACACCATACCCGTGATCAGCGAGAATGAAATGATCTTGGACCCGGCCCATTCTCAATTGACGATTCAAAGTCAAGCACCCCAGCCGCTTTTTCCCGGCGGCCAGATTGGGCCGCAAGGCCAGCCTCTCACCGATGGCTGCTTCTTCATCGGTCTCTCAGCCCCGCTTGCCTACGACGGTCCGAAGACCGTCACCAATGCGGTCATACGGTTCATGGTGAATGGCACCCCGATCATGCCTCCCATTGACGTGACGCCCATGTTTTCAAATCCCTGGGACGGCACCTTTGGAATTCGCGTGCCCGGACTGGCCGGTTCGCCCGTCAACAGCGTCGCGCTCGACATCTTTCTAAGCTTCGACATTCCCTGCGTGCCCCCGTGCGACGACGGCGACCCGTGCACCGACGACGAGTGCGTTGACGGCGAGTGCATTTTTGCCCCGATCGATTGCAGTGATAGCGATCCGTGCACCACCGACGAGCACTGTGAGGATGGGGAGTGCGTCTCGGAGCGCCTTGATTGCGACGATGGAAACCCGTGTACCGTCGATTTCTGTGAAGGAGCCGGTTGCATTAACGAGCATTTAAAGGACATTCTCAGCCGCGAGGAGGCCTTGCGGGCGTCGCACGGCCCGCTCGCTCCCTGCTTCGAATCCGGCGGCGGCCTATGCCCACCACCGGTCTTCACGGAACCGCGAGACGCCTGGGAGACCAACGACGACTGCGACGGCCATACCAAGTGGCGGATCGGATTGGACCCGGGGTCTCCGGCGATCCCCGAGGATTTCTTTGATCCCGGTTCCGAGCCGTTCACGGGTGAAGTCTTTTTCAAGGGCGCTCCCCTGGGATTGCCCGGCCTCGCGAATACCGACACGCTGGTGCGAAGGTCTGACGATCCCTTCGGCCGCAACTCCCCGCCGGATGGAACAGAGATCACGGTCGAGATCGAGCTGATTCAACTCAGCCTGGTAAGCTGCCAACCCATTACCGTTCAATATGACGGCGGCGCGTTCACGGTCGATTGGGACATCAGCGTCTCTCTTTCCGACTGTCCGCCGCCGCCCGGCTCGTTGACCGCGACGAAGACGCATTGCAACGGCGGCACGTTCGAGTCGGTACTTCCCGTGCAGCCAAAGCTGACCTTCACGCGCGTGGACAATCCTTCTGTCGTCAGGGTTCTCGACAGCGGCTGCGACGCCCCGACATATCCTCCCGATTTGCTCGGTCCGGCCACTCCGATTGCATGGGTGCACGACATCGCCTCGAACTTGAGCGTAGCGGCCGATTACGGTTCATCCTTCCATGCCGGTCTGCCGCTGGGCCAATCCACGTGCTGCGGAGATTACGACCTCGACGGCGACGCCGACGGCAATGACTTTCAGCATTTTCTCAGAGCCTACGGTCACGCGACGGACGATCTCGGTTGCCAATACTACTACATTGATTACGACGTGGACGGCGTCATCGATTTCGATGACTACACCGAATGGCTCGCGTGCTATCGCTGCTCGACCGGTGACCCAGATGCCGGGCCCCCGTCACCCGGCATCATCGGCGACCTGAACGAGGACGGCTCCGTGCGCGGCAACGACATCGAAGCCTGGATCGATTGCTTCCTCGCCAGTTCGGCCACCGACCCCTGCGATCGCGCCGACACCGACCAAAACGGCACGACCGATCTCGACGACGTCCCCGGCCTCGTGCTGCTACTGCTTGAATTGGAATAGGTATGCCACGGCCTATAGGACCTGCTGCAGAAAGCTTGATCCGTTTGGCTGCACATGCAGCAGGATTTGGTCATGGGCTTCCGCGTCGTGCTAATCCCTTCCCCATTCGATCGCCGATAGTTCGGACGACGGTCGTCGCGCGCATCTCGATGAATGAAGAGTGTCCGCGAGCGACGCGCTGGTAGCACGGGAGGGAAGGCAAATGGACATCGGGCTGACTAATCGCGTACAGCAAAGTTTTCGTCAGCTTGCACCGCGCGGGCCGGAACTCGTCGATCACCTGTTCGCTCATCTTTTCTCCAAAAATCCGCAACTTCGACCCCTGTTCCCGCGCGACATGTCCAGCCAGAAGAAGAACTTTCTCGCGACGTTCATGCTCATCATGCGAAATCTCAGTGATCGCGACAAGCTGCGCCATACGCTGATCGACCTCGGCCGGCGGCACTTCAAGTATGACGCCCGGCCGGATCAATATCCGCTCTTTCGCGACACGCTCATCGGGGTCATGCGCGACATGAGCGGCGCGAAGTGGAATCCGCAGCTCGCGGCCGACTGGACGATCGCGCTGAACGTCATCGCCGCTCTCATGATCGAAGGGCACAAGCTCGATGAAAAGCGACCGCGGCAATTGACCGCGGTTTAGGCGCGGCCGGCATCCGCCCGACGTACCTTTCGATCCAATTCATTGTCCTCTTCGCAAGACGATCGACCACCTTTGCCGGCGATTCGTTGCCTCCTTCCAACTCCGTCTATACCATTCGCGCCGCAATGAAAAAGCGGTCACGGCGTTCGCTCCACATCCTGATCACGGCCGGTCCCACGCGCGAATATCTCGACTCCATTCGATACATATCCAATCCATCGTCGGGCAAGATGGGCTACGCGCTCGCCCGCGCGGCGGCACAGCGCGGCCATCGCGTGACACTGGTGAGCGGCCCCGTCAACCTGCCTGAACCGTCCGGCGTCAAGACGATTCAGGTGGAAACGGGTGAAGAAATGCTGCGCGCTTCCAAAAATGCGTTCACCACCGCCGACGCCGCCATCTTCGCCGCCGCCGTCTGCGACTATCGGCCCGCCATTCGAACATCCAGAAAAGCGCCCAAACTCAAACGGCTGAAAATCAATCTCGTCGCGACAAAGGACATCGCCGCCACCCTCGGCCGCTCGAAGGGGAAACAGATCACCATCGCCTTCGCCCTCGAAGATCACAACGGGCGCTCAAAGGCCGAAGCCAAGCTGCACGCGAAGCGAGCCGATGCGATCATTCTCAACTCCCCCGCCAACATCGGTCGCGCCCACGCACGGGTCGATTTTCTGGCACGCGGCGATAAATGGAATCGTTGGCCGATGGGGACCAAGCGTGCAATCTCATCACGAATCGTGACTTATGTCGAGGAAGCGAATCAACGACGCCACAGACCTAATGCCCCCGCTCTTGAATACGCCATGACCAGGCGCCGTAGCGATCGGTAGCAATTCACAACCACACCGCAAATCGGCACGTTAACCGCTGTTTTTCCGCAAGTTATCAAAAATCAAACGATGCGGGCTTGAAATAAGTCTGCTGTTGGCATAGCATGGGCCTTCGGAGGTGAGAGGAGCGCCCTCGGCACTCCTTCTTACATTGTTAACGGTGGCTGTAGCGGGATTCAGCGAAGCGGCATGGCGTCGTTGCGCGGTCGAATCGCTCGCAGCATCGACATCACCAGGTATAGTCATCTAGAGAAAGAGGAAAAGGAGCGAATTCGATGAAAAAGTTTTTTGCCTCACTGAGTATTGCAAGTGCGATTTGCCTGTCCGCGCAAGTGGCAACGGCCGACTTGGTCGCACAGACGCTGCCGTTCTCGCAGAATTGGTCCAACGCCGGCCTGATTACTGCAGACGACAATTGGTCCGGCGTGCCGGGCATCAATGGTTACCGTGGCGATGGCCTTAGCGCCGCGACCGGCACTAACCCACAGACTCTGCTGGCGGACGATGCCGGACTTGTTTTGGACGTCAATGCGGACGAGGCCAACCCGAACACCTTCACGACAGGTGGAGTCAGCGAATTTGCAATTGCGGACCCGGTCGTCGCACTTCAAGGATCAGGTACCGCGGACGCGCCGTATTTGCTGCTCTCTATCGACTCCACGGGATTTGAGAACGTGAGCATTGCCTACACGTTGCGGGACATAGATGGGGCGGCCGACAATGCCGTGCAGCCGATCGCGCTGCAGTACCGCCTGGGTAATGCCGGCGCGTTCACCAATGTGCCGACCGCTTTTGTTGCCGATGCGAGCACCGGTCCCAGCCTCGCTGTTCAGGTGACGCCGGTTCTGGCGATCGACGCTGCCTGGGATAACGTTTCGTTGGTTCAGTTTCGAATTATGACTTCGGACGCCGTGGGCAGCGACGAGTGGATCGGTATCGATGATATCACCGTCGTTGGAACCATTATTCCCGAACCGGCGACATTGAGCCTGCTCGCTTTCGGCGCATTCGCTTTGATTCGCCGCAAGCGCTGAAAACAAGACAACCCCGCCTGATCCTGCTCAGTCGGAATTGTGAACAAGACAGGCCGTGAGTACGATGGTGCTCGCGGCCTGTTTCTTTTTGGAACGCCGCGCAAGAATACTGATCCAATCGAAATCGTCCTGGTTGATTCAAAATGGATGTCCGAATGCACGCTTCTTCTCCGGTAGTCTTTCGATCGACCCGCGCTTCACGCGGATTTGGACAATGCCTGGCGGTGCTCCTCGCAGCGTTGATCAGTAACGCCGAAGGAATCGCCCAGACGACGCGCCCTGCGCGTTTCGACCATGAAGCCCTGCTCGCGAAAGTTCGGGAAAACCCCCTCAGTAAACCCCCGCTTCTCGGAAAAGACGCCAAACCGCTCTCCGAGGCGCAGGCGGCCCGGATTCAGGAAACGGAAAAAACGCTCGCGGAAGCACGAAGCCTGATCGCCCGCGGCGAATATGCCGCCGCTGCGACACTTACCGAACAGGTCAGGTCCGTGCGGGCGGAGCTGCTTGCCGCGAACCACCCGCATTACTGGAGCGCGGCGATCCTTGCCGAGTCCATCGCCCGGCGCCTCAAGCTGCCGGAGGACGTTCAGGCGCGGGTGAAGGAGGCTGACGCCAAAGTGGCATCCGCGGAGAGCTTGCAGGAAAAGGGAAAGTACGCGGAGGCCCTGGCCGCCGCACGCGAGGCGGCCGATGCGTTTGAGAAATTGCTGCCCGAAGAAGACCCCTCGATCGCGGCAGCCCTCACCGCGGGCGGGTCGGCGGCCATCGAGATGGGCCTGCTCGACGAGGCGGAGATTCACCTGTCCAAGGCCCTGTCGATTCTGGAAACCACATACGGTACAACCCATCCCGCGCTGGCCAGGGTTCTCGACCGGCTCGGATGGTTGTCGATTTACCAGTCCGCGGGAAAGGCCGGCGCTGAGCGCGGGCGAAAAGCCGTCGACTATTTCAGTCGGGCCCTGCGCATCCTGGGCAGGACGGTTGGCGAGACGGCCGAATATGCCGAGTCGCTCGACAATCGCGGCACGGTCCACAGTCAGATCGGGAACACCGATGAGGCGCTAAAGGACAAGCTCCGCGCGCTGGTCATTCGCGAAACGGTCCTGGGGCCCGACGCGAAGGACACCGGAGTCTCATACAGCAATTTGGCATGGCTTTACTCCAACGCCGGCGAGTTTGAGCTGGCCCATCGGCTCCGCAAGAAGTCGCTGGCAATCTTCGAGACGCACCTGCCCGAAGACCATCCCTATCGCCATCTGGAAAAAGGCAACCTCGCCCGGGACTATCTCAAGGAGGGAAAGGGCAAGGAGGCTTTGAAGCTCTTTGAGGAAATGTACGCCGCGGACAAGGCGCATCCAGATACGCCCGAAGTGGGCGCAATCGACCGCGCGGCCGAGCTGGCAACAATTTATCTTCGGATGGGGCGCGCCGAGAAAGCCGTTCCTCTGTTCGACGAGGTTCTGGAGCGTTGCAAGCCCCTTCGTGCCGCGGGCAAAAAAGTGGACGCGCGAAACCTGATGATGCGGGTGCTCAAGGCCTGCACCGCGTATCGCATCTATCGCGAGGGCGTAAAATATCATGAGGTGGTGGTCGCGTGGGACGATGAAGACCGCGGCGCCGAGGATGATGCGGAAAAGGCCAATCTGCTCGCGACCCTGGGGGCACTTCGTGCCCAGACAGGCGAAACTGAAAAGGCGAAAGAGAACCTTCATCGCGCAATCGAGCGAATTGAAAAACTGGGCGGCAAGACGAGCCTCGATCTGGCCTCTCCGTTGATGAACCTCGCGCGCATTCATTCGCGAACGGGCGAAATGGAAAAAGCCGAGTCCCCGAGTGAGAGAGTTCTGCGCATCACTGAACAACACGCGGGGTCCCAGGCCCTCCCTACAGGATACGCCCTCATGTCGCTCGGCCGAATGCAGGCGTTGGCCAAAAAAACAGCGGACGCGGAGTTCAGTTTTTCCGAAGCCCAGAAGATCTTCGACGCGGCCGGCGGCCGTGACCCCGGCGGCGAGGTCCGGATTCGGATAGAAAAGGCTCAGGCTGCGGCCTTGAGCGGCGACACCGAAAAAACGGACGCGCTCCTGCGCGAAGCGATGACCCGGGCTGAGGACATTGCCAAACGGGCCGATTCGGTTCACGTGAAGGCGACGCTATTGGAGGTTTATCATCTGCTTCTCGAGCACACGACGGCCCCGAAGGATGCCGCCGAGCGCGAGGCTTGGATAACCCGCCTGAAATCGCTGGCGGAAGATCTGAGAATAGCGCATGCACTCATGCTCGAGGAAGAGGGCTGGCTCAAGGAAGTCCAGAAGTAATCATCCGTTCTTCTGGCGAATCGCCTCGCGCGCCCGTTCATAGATCAGCAATGCCTTGGCATCAAACAGCACAAACGCAACCTTTTCCAGGTTACGTTCGCGGTCGAGGAAATCCCGCGTCGTTGCCAGCGCGATTCGCGCGGCTTCCGAAACGGGGTATCCGAACACGCCGCAACTGATCGCCGGAAAAGCAACGGATTTCAGTCCGTTCTCGACCGCGATCCGCAGGGAAGATTCGTAACAGGACTTGAGAAGATCGGGCTCTCCGTGCCGCCCGTCTCGATAAACGGGACCGACGGTGTGGATGACGAATCTCGCGGGTAATTCGTAGCCCTTCGTGATTTTTGAACAGCCCGTCTGGCACCCCTCCAGCGTGCGGCATTCCTGAACGAGCTGAGGACCTGCTGCCCGGTGGATGGCGGCGTCGACGCCGCCTCCTCCCAGCAGTGTGGTGTTCGCGGCATTGACGATCGCATCGGACGCGACCTGGGTGATGTCGCCGCGAAAAAGCTCAATCCGGTTCCAGACATCCGTCATCATATCTCATGGATTCTGGAAACAAAATCGGAAGAATACAAGCGAACGACTCAGGAAATCCGCTGCGTTCAAACAAAACGACGGATAATCTCTGAAGGAAGAGAACTAAGAGCCAGAAATGGGACGGATGCGAGGGCCGGCAAACCCCCGCTCAATAGGTGTCACAACGTGCGGTTTAGGGGACGAGCAGGGCGTCGTCAGGCTGCTTGGGGCGCTCTGTTCCGTCGTACTGGCTGATCCCGCGGACGCGGTAAATGTCGTCCTGCCTAGGGCCGCACATCGGCGACGTAAAGAAGCGAACGCTCATGTTCGCCCGGAGCACGTTTTGCCCGGCGGCGGGACCGTGATTGCCCGAGTTACCCGGCGCGGCGTTGAACGGCAGCAGCCGGCGGTCGTCGTCCACCAGCGGAGTTCGACAACCCGCCAGCGGCATGTCGGACACGAATGCGTCTCGATTCCACGGCCGGGTCATGAGGTTGGTCGAAAAGCTCACGTTGCGCGGATCGCGAAAGTCGTTGTAGTCCTCGGGTCGATCGACCCGCATCGGTCGATCGGATGTGGCGCCGGCACAGAGCGCCGCCTCCGGCGCAATCAATCGACCGCCGACGAGGCGATAAACGTGCCGCGAATTGCGCATCACGTTTTCGTCCGCCCGAGGAGAAACGGGCGCCCATCGCGCTCCTGCCGTGATGGGACCTGCGAAGGGCATCTGGTTGTCATAGCTTTCAGAATAACTGACAAATCCATTCCCGATTTGCCGAAGGTTTTCGCTGCACGCGATCTTCTGGCCGGCCTGTCTTGCCGAATAAAACCCGGGAACGAGAATCCCAGCGAACATCAATAGTGCGGCAGCCAGACTGGTCAGCTCGCGCATCGAAAAGAGCGAGCCCCGCCCCGCAATGATGGGCTGTCCCGCCGGCGCGGCCAATGCGGCGCGGCGGAACGGAAGCGTCTCGCCGGCCTCGATGCGGGCAACGATGCGTTCGACAAAATCGGACGGCAAGGGATCGAGGGTGTTGCAAGCCAGCGGCCGAAGCACTCGATCGACGCGTTGGCACATTCGCTCACGCAACGTCGGATCCGCACAATCCGCTTCCACCGCGGCGCGCTCGGTCGAATCCAAGAGGCCGAGGCGATACCCGATCAGATCGGGCCGATTTTCAAGATTATCTTGCATGTCCTTCATGGGTCCCCGCGAAAATTCTGTTCCACCCTGCTGGATTCTTGCTCAACGCCCCTTACTTCATCCGATCATCCGCTTCGTCCACTTCAGTTTCGCGCCGATAGGCGGCAGCGAAATGCGAAACAGCCGCGTGAAGTCGGCTCTTCACCGTCCCGAGCGGGATGCCGATGATTTCCGCGATCTCCCTATATGGAAATCGCTGGTAGTACCCCAGAACCAGAACCTCCCGCAGATGGCTGGGCATCCTGGATACGACTTCTCGAACGATTGCCCGCTCTTCCTGCGCCTCGATAATCTCAGCCGGCGAGTCCACCTCGTCCGCCGTGAAATCCAAATAGCTGATCGTCTCGTCGCTTCCCGACAGGCCGCCGTTCATCGCCAGCGGCACTTCGCGCTTTCTCATGCGGCTGCGCAGGTAATCCCGCGCCTTGTTGGCCGCGATCGTGAAGAGCCACGGTCGAAATCGCCGCCCGGGGTCGAACCCCGCCGCGGACTGATGCACCTGAATAAATGTCTCCTGCACAATGTCTTCTGCCGCCGCGCTGTTCTGCAAAAAGCGGCCGACAAACTGGTGCAAATCATTGGCGTGGCGGGCAACCAGGAACGAAAAGGCGGACGCACCGCCCGAGAGAAACTCGGCGAGCAGTCGCTCGTCGGAGACTTCTTCCTCGGACCCCGGTCGCTTTTCCACACCAATCCTGCCGTTTGTACGAGACCCGCTTCGGGGTTGTTCAATGAGGTAACAGTATTTTGTTTCGACGACCGGAATGACGGTGGGGCAATTTACCCTTGACACCCCAACTGGTCAAAAATATGGTTCCCTAAACGGGTTAATCGCGATCATCCACGCGACGATACCCATGCGACACGCCTGTTTTAGGTTTTCGGACGCCGTTCGTCGGGTTGTTGTACGCCCCACGCCGTGGCGCGCCGCGATCCAGATTGCGAGTCCAACCGATCGTGCAAGATGTGACAGCCTATCGCGGCCTTCCACCCCGGACCGCCACCGCCCTGGTGGAGGCGTCCGCCGCCATCAATGCGTCTTTGAACATGAGCGAGGTCTTGCAGGCCATTGCCCAGACCTCGGCGGCCGTGCTGCGATCCGAGGCGTCCAGCGTCCTCATGCTCGACCGCCGCCGCAGCAAGCTCGTGTTCACGGCCGCCGTCGGCGATCGCGGCCCTTCGCTCATCGGCGAGGAGTTCGACGCGAATCTGGGCATCGCAGGCCGGGTCATCTCGTCCGGAAAGCCGGTCATCGTGGCAGACGTGCACCAGAGCAACGACTTTTTCCGCGGCATCGACGCCAAGAGCAGCTTTCAGACCCGCGGCATGATCGCGGCCCCGCTGATCTGGAAGGGCGAGGTCATCGGCGTTGTCGAAGTGCTCAACAAGCTCGGCGGCAGCAGCTACGATGACGACGATCTGACACTGCTGCAGATATTCGGAAATCTGGCCGCGGCCGGCGCCCACAACGCCGTCGAACATTTCAACGTTGTGCGCGAGAACCGCGGCCTGCGCGAGACCCTGCGGGTCCGCTCGCCGATCATTGGCAGCTCGGCGGCCCTCCGGCAGGTCATGGACATGGTCAGCCGCGTGGCCGGCAGCAACGCCACGGTATTGCTACTGGGCGAAACCGGAACGGGCAAGGAAGTGACCGCCCGCGCCACCCACGGCGCCAGCCCCCGCGCCGAGAAGGCGTTCATCGCCATTAACTGCGCCGCCCTTCCCGAAACGCTGCTGGAAAGCGAACTGTTCGGCCACGAGAAAGGCGCGTTCACAGGCGCCGTGGCCGAAAAAATGGGCCGCTTTGAGCTGGCCGACGGCGGCACGCTTTTTCTCGACGAAATCGGCGATATCTCGCAGAGCACCCAGGTGAAGCTGCTCCGCGTCCTGCAGGAGAAGGAATTTGTGCGGGTGGGCGGCACCCGCACGATCGCCACCGACGTGCGCATCATCGCCGCGACCAATCGCGACCTGCGCACCGCCATGGAAAAGGGCGAATTCCGCGAGGACCTTTATTACCGGCTCAACGTGTTCCCGATCAACCTACCCCCGCTGCGCCAGCGCCGCGAAGACATCCCCCTGCTGGTCGAGCACTTCGTCAACGTCTCGGCCACGGAGCTGGGCTGCCCGCGCCCATCGGTGAGCGACGAGGCAATGGCACACTTGGCCGGCTACAACTGGCCCGGCAACATCCGCGAGCTGCAGAACATCATGGAGCGGGCCGTGCTGCTGGCCGATGGCGCCCACATGACGACGGCCCACCTGCCGCGCGAAGTCGCCGGCGACGAGGCGCCCAAAGACGCGAAGACCGAATCTTCGCTCTCGGGCTACGAAAAGGCCCTCATCATCAAGGCCCTGCGGGAAAACAACTGGAACCAGTCAAAGGCCGCTCGGGCTTTGGGCATCAGCCGCGACAATCTGCGCTATCGGGTGAAGAAATATGAGATTGAAAAGACGAATTGAGGACTATTCTCGCAGGGGAGCCGAGGACGCCGACAGAAAAAAAATGGTTCTTCACGGATTTCCGGGAATGAAAAACGGGACGCTGGAGGTCACGCTCCCAAAAGCTCGCCACGCGACAAACCCAGTAAATGAAGCTGTTTGCGGAGTCCCTTGCGTTGCCAAGGTGAGCTGCCTTGCGCCAATCGCAGCCGTTGCCGGGACCTCCCGACGGTATCAACAGCTTACCTGTGAAATCACCGCAGAAATCCCCTACTTTGGAGGGCCTTTGGGTGGTGCCAACAATCCCGATATTCCGTGAAGAACCGAAAAAAAGAGGGGTTGAAATTGCAAATCGAACGCCGAGGGCCAGAAAAAACAAAAGATATCCACCGTCTCGGCGAGCGCCATCACTCGGCCCCTCGGCCCCATCTGCCAAACAACGAAGCGCCGAGCACCGCGCCGGCCGCCGTTCAGAAATAATCACCTTTTTCAACCCCGGCGATGCATTCAAAATGCGCTTGAAAAACCCGAAAAAACCGCGTTTTCGACTGCCAATCGCAGTTCGCCGAACCGCTCGCACATCGCTGTTCAGCCTCGAAGCCTGCTCTTCCGCGCGGGCTTGGGCCGCAAGCCGCATCGGCGATAATGCGCCCCATGAGTTCCCCGCCCGATTCCGCGCCGCGCGCCTCAGTGCCATACCTCCGCCTCGCCGCGCTGGGCATCGCGATTCTCGCGCTCGGCGTCCGCGTCCCGCTCATGACCATTCGTGGAAATCCCGCCGATCAGAGATGGTTCATGGAATGGTCGGAAATCAGCCGGCCGGGCTCGACCATCGCCCCGCCCGGCGGCCTGCACAAGGTGTACGACTTCAAGCCGCGCTCGCGGCATCGCTGGAGCAATTATCCGCCGGGATACATTCTGGTGCTTCGCGTGCTCGCGCCGGTTTACGATTGGATCGCGCCGCCCGGTGAACGGCTTGACAAGGACCTGGTCGCCCGGTTCAGAAACTCGCAGGACCTCGCCTGCCGCCGCGCCTGGGTGCTTTACAAGTGGCCGGCCGTGCTCGCGGATGCCGCCATAGCGGCACTGCTGTGCGTCTGGATCGGCCGCCGCGCCCGCCGTGCCGCCGGTCTGACCGCGGGCCTTCTGGCCGCGCTCTCGCCCCCGCTGATCTTCAACTCCGCCGTATGGGGCCAGGTCGACTCGGTCTTCATGCTGCCGATGCTGATCTCGTTGGAGCGAGCATTATCCGGTCGCGTCGTAGCGACCGCCTTCTGGGCCGCCCTCGCGATCCTCATCAAGGCCCAGGCGATCATGCTCGCCCCGCTCTGGCTCGCGGTCGGCATCGTTCAGGCCGGCCGGAACTGGAAGACGTGGCTCATGGTATTGGCCGCCGCCGCCGCGCCTACCGTTCTCGTCCTGCTGCCGTTCTACAAAACGATCGACGGCCTGTTGGCGGCGTACACGCACGCGTCATTTCAATATCCCTACACACACATGAACGGCTTCAGCGGATGGTTCATCGTTCATCCGCTGGTCTCGCCGCAGATGGGACGCATTTCAGAAGCCTATGTCAGCGACCTGCACATGCTCGGCTACGGCGTCACCGCCCGCGTGGCAGGCATGATCGCGGTCGTGATTTCCTGGATCACAATCATCGTGTTCCTGATCCGCCGGCGCTGCGACGGGCCAAGCCTGCGCTGGGCGGCGAAACTGCTGCCGCTGGTTTTTTTCTGCTTCTCGACCCAAATGCACGAGCGCTACATCCTGCCCGCCATCGGGTTGTGGTTGTGGGCCTACGCGCGCGGCGGGCACTGGCGGGCATGCTTCGCACTCATCAGCATCGCCGCGTTTTTCAACGTGCTGTGGGCCTGGGCGGGATATGGCGAAATGTGGTGGACGAACTTCTGGTACGACGCGCTGCACCGGACCTGGCTGAACTACCCCTCGGGGCAATGGTGCGCGATTGCGCTGTTACTGGTGCTGGTTCTCACGGCCGCCTCGTTTCCGCGGCGAAGAGTCGGCGGCGCTCTGGAGCAGGGCGGTCTCATCACGGGTCAGGGAAACAGGTAAGGTGTTCGGCACAAGTTGTCGTCGGCTCTCAAGGAATTTTCGATGATCCTGAATGAACAGAAGCCATATCAGCGCGCTGCCGACCGCGGTATTCAGTATGAGCAAACTGAGGATGGAGGAGCCGCCCAGCGGCGCTTGCAAGTCTCCGATGCCGCCGCATGAGATTCCGTAGTGCGGATGCCGCCAGCGAAACGCGATCGCCATGCCCAGAAATATCGCGACCAGCAGCAGGATGACCAGCGCCGGCCATCCACCAGAGCGTCCCGCTTTCAGGGCGAGGATTTCCATTTCCCGAGGCGCGGGCGCGGCGTGAACGAGCGTGCCGATGCGCTTGCGAAGCCGCGGCTCGTCCGCCAGTGCCGTCAGTTCGGCGTTGGCCCAGCCTGCTTCAAACGGCGATTTCCACTTTTCAAAGGCCTGAACCACTCCCGGAGGCAAGGGTTCCAACGGCGGAAGAGCGGCACTGGGCCCCGATCGCACGGCCACATAGACCGCTAGTCCGGCGCCCACGAGGGCGCCGGCGATCAGGTTTTTTCGCGGTATTCCGAACATCGGAAGGAGTTCTCTGCCGCCTATTTCAAGACTGCGCGGATGAATCTGCATGAGAATCTTGATGCACGCAGGCTCCATCGGATCCGCAGGCGGTTGCGAATCGTTGGAATCGACGAGGGGCAATGGAGTTAGAGTCGCGTGGAACTAGAATGAATGGACGAATCGCCAAACGGAAAGCCAGTCACAGAGGTTTTGCAAACGATCGATCGCTCCGTCCGCCGGGTCGGCCGACGCTACTCGGGCAGCGTCAATTCCATGCCGATCTTCAGGCGTTTCGGGTCGTTCTTGAGGACGCCGCGGTTGGCCTCGAACAGGGCCTTCCATCTCTTCGAGTCCCCGAGCATCCGGCTGGCGATACTGTAAAGCGTGTCGCCCTGGCGAACGGTGTATAAACGCGACGAACGTGCCGCACTGGGGACACTTACGGGTTGGCGGGCGGGCAGCGCGGCGGGAACCGTCCGAATGGTGGAACCCGGGTACCCGGACGTCGCTAGACTTGCGCTTGCCGGCACTGACGCGTCGGGCGCGGGAATGGTGATGACGTCGCCGATCTTTAGCCGACGCGGGTCCAGCGCCGGGTTCGCCTTGGCGATCCGGTCCGTCTGCCGGGAGCTTTGGTAGTATGTTTCTGAAATGCTCGACAGCGTGTCGCCCGACGCGATCGTGTGTGTCCGCGGCCATCCAGACGCGGCGATGCGCGTCTCGGTCTTGTCGGCGACCGAAACCGGAAGGGAAGTCCCGTTGCGGCCGGTCCCATTGGCTCGATCAGCCGTCGCCGGTGCTTGTCCCGTAGATGTCGCGGTGACGCCACTCTGCCGGCCCGAGGTCGGCCCGGCTGGCTGAAGCGAAGGCGGCAGCGCAATGGTTCCCGACGGTCGACCAGCGGGAGCGCCGGTTGCGTTATTGCGCGTGCCGATCGCGGACTGAGGACTCGATCCTTGAATCCCCGTCGGTGGCCCACCCGCGTTCGGATTCGATTCCGCGGGAACTTCCGTCCCGTTCGCGTTCAAGTTGCTCCGGGTTGCATCAACGAGGCTGGAAGATGCCGCCGTGCGCAGCTTGGTGGGAGATTCGGGCTGAATCGGCTCGTCGCTCGTCGCGGAGCCGACGGAGGAACGGTCGGCCCGCGCGATTTGCGAACCGGGCACCGCCGGTGCCGGATTCTTCTTTGGAGTAACCGGCGTTCTTATCGAATTGGGGCTTGCGGCATTCGACGCCACCGCGGAGTCACCCGGTTGCGGAATCTGAGGGGCCGGATTCTCTGCCGGTCGTGCCGCCCCCGCGGTCGCGCCAATTTGCGGAATCTTGTTTGAGCGAACAGTTCCGGCGACCGGCGTCCGCGGCGCGGCAGTTCGCGCCGCCGGCTTATTCGGCGCCGCCCGCGAAGCCACGGCCTTCGGCCTCGCCTCGCGGCCTGCGGGAATCGCAGGCGCAACGGCCGGCGCGGGACCGGTGACGATGCGCAGGTCATCCGCGTCGCGATTACTGCCGTAGAAGAAATAGACTCCCGCGACGATGACGATCAGCAGACCGGTCGCGATTCCAATTCGAACTTCCGTTCCCATGTTTGACATCCTCCGTGACGTCATTGAGCGGCCGGATCAGGCGTTGGCCGCTGCCGCTTGTTTGCGGGTCAACAGAAACTGCGTGGCAATCGCGCAGGTGCTGTAGGTTCCCGAGAGCATACCGATCAGCAGGGCGAAGTTCACGTGGTGAATTCCTCGACCGCCCCAGATGTACATGATAATTACGGTCATCACGACGGTAAAGGTCGTCAGGATCGTGCGCGACATGGTCTGGTTGATCGAGTCGTTCACCATCTGGGCGTTGATCTCCTTGAGCCGGCCGCGATTCTCACGGATTCGGTCGAGGATGACAATGGTGTCGTTGACCGAGAATCCGATGATGGTCAGCAGCGCGGCGACGACGGCCAGGTCGATTCGGAAGGTTTCGTTAATCATAAGTGCATCGCCGATGAAGGTGCCGGCGATGTACTTGGTCAGGGCGATTGCGCCGGCCGCAACAATGACGTCGTGGACCAGGGCGATGACCGACGCCATGCCCCAGCGGGCGCTGCCGAATCGGAACCAGAGATAGACGATGATCACGATCCAGGAGAGGGCCAGCGCCACGTAAGCCTGCACTTTCGCCTCGTCCGAGACCTCGCGGTCGAACTGGGTAACCTGGCTCAGCGAGGTCTGGCGCTGAAGGGCGGCTTCGAGCAGCTCGACTTCGGGTTCAGCCAGCCCGGTCTGCCACGTCTGAGAGACATTGCCCTGGTCGTCGTAGAGCGGGAAGTTTTCGTCCCTCACCACGACGAGAACGCGGCTGTACAGGTTCGGATCGGCCTCGGAGCGCGTCAGGCCGAAGACCGTTGATTCCCGCCAGCCGTATTTTTCAAAATCGGGCTGGAGGCGCATGGACTTCAATCGGCGCTGCAAGATCGAAATATCCTGCGGAGGATTCAGCTCGTTCAA
>DATMEE010000049.1:0-7637 GCA_035557035.1 Phycisphaerae bacterium | reverse complement strand
GCCCGGCGCGCTGGTGTTGTCATTTGCGTTCGCGTTTCCGTTTTCATTCGCATTCTGATTGCCGTTCCCATTGTTGCCCGTCGGAGGACAATCCGCCCCGGAAAGAGCGAACGCAAGCAATATGATCATAAAGCACGATTTGCGACGCGATGACGGTTTCATGGAAAGACTCCCACGGTGTCGTTTGGAATTCCGGCATCCGCCCGCGTTCGCATGCCGACAGTGCTTCGATGCATTCCGCTCAAATCCACTTTCATCCGATGGGCATTATAACACAGTTTCGACTTTCGAAGTTCGACTTTCGGCTTTCGGCTTTTCGGCGTTTGCCTTTGACGTTTGATCGCGAACGTGATTAACTTGGCCGCACGCCATGCCCACGCGCCCGCTCAACATCGCCCACGTCACCCACGAAGCCGTCGTCAAGATGGGCGGTATCGGTACCGTCCTCGAGGGCCTGCTCACCTCCAGCGAATACGACGACGCGGTCGAGCGCACCCTGCTGCTTTGCCCCCTGTTCACCACGCACGGCGACGTGGACAGCCGGCTTGGCCTCCACGGCGAGGTGCTCTACTCCTCGATCGACGGGCGCGTGAACGATCCGCATGCCGCCGCGTTCCGCGACATCGAGTCGTTCTTTCACGTGCGCATCATCTATGGTCGCCGCCTGCTCAAGGACCCGCTCACCGGCCGCGAGGCCCGGCCCGAAGTCGCGCTGATCGACGTCGGCCACATGAACCTGCACGAAGTAAGCGTTTTCAAGCATCGCCTCTTCGATCATTTCGGGCTGGACTCTCGACGTTTCGAGGATAGCTGGGACTACGAGCAGTACGTGCGCCTGGCCGAGCCGGCGATGGCCGTCGTGAGGGCGCTGGGCTTCAACACCGGCGACGCCGCCTGCCTCGTGGTGGGACACGAGTTTATGGGCATGCCTGCGGCACTGGCGGCGAAGTCGCATCCGGAATGGGGCATCAGGGCGGCCTACCACGCCCACGAGACGCCGTCGGCCCGGCGCATCGTCGAGGAGCACCCCGCTCACGACACCATGTTTTACAACGTGCTGTCGCGGGGCGAGGCCCAGGGGCTGTATCTGCCCGATCTCTTCGGCGACCAATCGCATTACTATCGCCATGCCCTGGCCGAGGCGAGCCGCCACCTCGATGTCACCTTCGCCGTCGGCGATTACGTGATCAAAGAGCTGCGCATGTTGTCGCGCGAGATGGCCGGCAGCAACATCAAGCTGGTTTACAACGGAATTCCCGCCCACAACATCGCCCCGGACGAGGCGGAGGGCTCCAAGCGGCGGCTGCAGGACTATGCCGAGACGCTGCTGGGCGACCGGCCGGACTACGTCTTTACGCATGTCACTCGCCTGACAGCGAGCAAGGGCCTGTGGCGCGACGTGCGGGTGATGAATCATCTGGAGCGCGCCCTGCGGAAGCTCGGCAAGACGGCCGTGCTGTTCGTGCTCTCGACCGAGATCGGCGGCCCGCGGCGCCGTGAAGACATTCTGCTCATGGAGCGGACCTGGAACTGGCCGGTGGCCCATCGCGAGGGGTTGCCCGATCTCTCCGGCGGCGAGGCGCTCTTCTACCAGGGCGTGCAGGTCTTCAACGCTCGCGCGCGAAACTCCAAAATCATCTTCATCAACCAGTTCGGTTTCGACCGCCTGACCTGCGGCCAGCGCATGCCCAAGGAGATGACCTTTCTCGACATCCGCCAGGGCAGCGACGTCGAGTTCGGCCAGTCGATTTACGAGCCGTTCGGAATCGCCCAGGTGGAGGCCCTCTCCTTCGGCTCGATGTGCGTAATGAGCAGCGTGTGCGGTTGCCGCTTCTTCGTCGAAAAGGTCGCCGGCCGCGAAGGCGCGCCGAACGTCGTCGTGGCCGATTACACTGCCTATCGCGCGACACCCGATACCATCGATACGTACAAAAATCTCAAGCGCGAAGATCGCGAAGCCTTCGCCGAAACGGTCGCCGCGGATGTGGCCGACCAGATTATCAAACGCCTGCCCAAAACGCTGGCTGAGAAGTCTGAATTTCTGCGGCGCGGCTACGAGCTAGCACGACAGATGAGCTGGGACGTGATCACGCGTGATTATCTCCTACCGGCCATCGTCGAGGTGCTCGACCGCGATCCTCGCCCAAGCAAGCCGGAATTGCTCGTCAGCCGCTGACGCCACAAACGCTTGATTGGAAGCGACTTAGACGCCGTTCCGCTATTTTCGCTCCACAATCAGGCAATTCCTGCCGACCGTCTCAAGTTCCGAAACCCCTTGCGCCGATTATCCATCTTAGCCCAATTACCATTCTTAGCTAAATTACCACCGCTTCGGAGAACCGCGAGATGAGCAACACTGAGCTTCTTGAACGATACATGCAGCCCGTCCTCTCCGGCCAGCGGCACGCCTGCCGCCAGATCGTCCTTTCGGCCCTGGACTCCGGCGTCGAGCCGAAGCGGCTGTACCGCGAGCTGGTCTGGCCGGCCCTTGAGCGCATCGACACACTCTATCGCCAGGACCGCATCAACCTCGTCGAGGAGCAGATGGCCACGCGGATCACCCGCACGATCGCGGATCACCTTCAGACCCGACTCACGCGCATGGTGCGGCACGGTCGCAAGCTGGTCATCACGTGTGCCAGCGGGGAGGCAGAAGAAGTCAGCGCTCAGATGTGCGCCGATCTCTTCGAGGCCGAGGGCTGGGACGTGTTTTACCTCGGCGGCGGGATTCCCCAGGACGAGATCGCGTCGCTCGTGGGACAGTTGCAGCCGGACATGCTGATGATCGTGGGAAGCAAGCCGACCGACGTGCCGGGCGTGCGTCAGATGATCGATCACATCCGCGACATCAACTCGTGCCCGACGATGAACATTCTCGTATCGGGCGGCGTGTTCAATCGGGCGGAGGAACTCTGGAAGGAAGTGAAGGCCGACCTGTTCGCGGAAACGGCGAACGACGCCCTGGCGCTGGCCAACACCGCGGAACCTCGCGAGTCCGAGGAGCGCGTCCCCGGCGCACCCAAGAAGCGCCGGCGCCGCCGCCGACCGCCGCTCCTTGCTCAAATGGAATGCGAGGCCTGATAAGTCGACGTCGGCGCAGATTCTCGCACCGGAAAACCTGCTCCAACGGGGTGTCGCTACACCGGCATGGCGGCGCTGCCTTCGAGGGGCAGGCCTGCCTCCTGCCACCCCTTGGTGCCGCCTTCGTACGTGAACACGTTCGTGAAGCCCGCCGCTTCGAGCCGCCGCGCCGCCTTCTTGGATGCATCGCAGGTGATGCTGGCGCAATACACGACAACGTCCGCGGATTTGCTTTCCGCGTGGCGCTCGACCTGCTCCTCGAAATCTGGACTGCTCACGGGAATATTGATCGAGTCGGGAATGTGAGATTTGTCAAAATCCTGCTCGGAGAGCACATTTATCAATGTGAAATCCTCGCCGCGATCCTGCATTTCTTTCAGGTTGTCTGCTGTAATATTTGTCATCAGATTAGGCTCCTTGAGGGGGTGATGGCGCGTTGTCAACCTCTTGACGCAAAAGATCTCCATTATCAAGTATGCGCCGAGCACCTGACGCTCGCCTGAACCGTGAATAAGCAGCTTGTCATGCCCGTTCCGGCCACGTTGCCGGGCTAGTAGCCCGAGAATCGCCGACCCAAATAACGCGCCCGGAGGGAGTCGAACCCCCAACCCTCGGCTTCGAAGGCCGATGCTCTGTCCAATTGAGCTACAGGCGCTTTTGCTCTCGCAGCCGCCACAGTATACGAACGTGGACGCCTTCACAAGCGAAGCATGTACGCGATGCCTCTTGGATATGACCGGCAAATTCAGTACAATTAAGACGTTACGGCGCGTCCAAGTCCGAGATGAGCCGTTGGCGAGCGGCGTCATTCGACCGATTCGCGCCAACCATTCGATCGTCTGAACTGTCAACCCCTGTGCTGTCGTACGATCATGGGCCGGCTCGCACACGCTCCGCCGACTGGCGACGGCGGATGGATCGGCCGATGAAAGAGGGGTTTAGAGGACCCTGAGGCGAATCCGGCGTCTGACCGACTCCCGAGGAGTTTTAGCCTATGTGTGGAATTGTCGCGTACACCGGGTTTCGAGAAGCCCAACATCTCCTCATCGAAGGCCTCAAACGGCTCGAATATCGCGGCTACGACTCCGCGGGCATCGCCATTCAACGCAACGGCCGTTTGCAGATCGTAAAGGCGGCCGGCCGAATTGCTGTTCTTGAAAAAAAGCTGATCGCCGAGGAACTCAAAGGTACATGCGGAATGGCTCACACCCGATGGGCCACACACGGCGCCCCGACCGACGCCAACGCGCATCCCCATACCGACGCGTCCGGCCGCATCGCCCTGGTCCACAACGGCATCATCGAAAACTATCAGTCCCTGCGCACTTATCTGGAGCATCGTGGCGTCGAATTCAAGAGCGAAACCGACACCGAAGTGCTTGTACAGCTCATCGGGCACTTCTATAGCGGCGACATCGAGACGGCTGTCCGCACCGCGTTGCGAGACGTGCGCGGCACCTATGGCATCGCGGTGTTGTGCGCGGACGAACCCGGCAAGGTTGTCGCGGCGCGAAAGGGCAGCCCGCTCATTCTCGGCGTGGGCGACAATGAATACGTTGTCGCTTCGGATGCGGCCGCCATCATTCAGCACACCACGCAGGTCATCTATCTCTCCGACGGCGAAATGGCCGTCGTCTGGGAAGACGGCTTCCGCACGACCACGCTCGACGCCATGCCGGTCACGAAGGAAGTGCAGGAACTGGAGATGACGCTCGAGGACATCGAGCTGGGCAATCACGAGCATTTCATGCTCAAGGAGATTTTGGAGCAGCCCGACGCCCTGGCCGACTGCATGCGCGGCCGCGTCAACGTCGCCGACGGGCGGATTCATTTGGGCGGCATCGCCAATTACGCGCGCGAACTGGCCCGGGCGCAGCGCATCGTGATCACGGGGTGCGGCACGGCCTGGCACGCGGGGCTGGTCGGCGAATATCTCTTCGAGGAGTTGGCGCGCATTCCGACCGAGGTCGAATACGCGTCGGAGTTTCGATATCGTAATCCGATCATCGACAGCGGCACGGTACTGATCTCAATGAGCCAGTCGGGTGAGACGGCTGACACGCTAGCGGCACTTCGCGAGGCGAAGGAGAAGGGCGCCACCGTGCTGGGCGTGGTGAACGTCGTCGGCTCGACCATTGCCCGGGAGACGGACGCCGGCGTTTATCTGCACGTCGGTCCGGAGATCGGCGTCGCCAGCACCAAGGCCTACATCGGCCAGGTGCTGGTGCTCACCATGATGGCCCTGTATCTCGGCCGCCGCCGGAGTCTCTCGCAGACTCTGCTGCAACATTACATTGACGCGCTGGCGTCGCTGCCTGACAAGGTGCGGCGGATCACGTCGCAGAGCGACGAAATTCGCGAGGTGGCGGAGCGGTACAAGGACGCCGAAAACTGGCTGTACCTGGGCCGCGGCTACAACTATCCCACGGCGCTGGAAGGCGCGCTGAAGCTCAAAGAGATTTCTTACATCCACGCTGAGGGCATGCCGTCGGCCGAGATGAAACATGGGCCGATCGCATTAATCACCAAAGATATGCCGGTGGTCTTCATCGCCACCAAGGGCAGCCAGTACGACAAGGTGGTGAGCAACATTGAGGAAGTGCGGGCCCGCAAGGGCCGTGTCATCGCCGTGGCAACCGAGGGCGACAACGAGATGGCCGACCTGGCCGAACATGTCTTTTATGTGCCCGACGTCCCCGAGCCGCTGCAGCCGATGGTCAGCATCGTGCCGCTGCAGCTCCTGGCCTACCACGCGGCCGTACTCCGCGGCTGTGACGTAGACAAACCGCGAAACCTGGCGAAGAGCGTGACGGTGGAATAGCTCCAGGGATTGACCATTCGCCGTAGCGGTGCGAGCAGAGCATGCGAAGACTTTCACATCACACTTACTATGATTGACCAAGCGCGCCCGCAGACTTGGGTGCGTGCGGGAGCCTTTTGCCTATGCCCGAAGAGCAAGCCGACCTCTGTGTCTTCGCTCCCACGCTTTTTCTCACCGTCACCGTTGAATCGGTGGCGGACACCGACGAGACTGACATCCACTTTCATCCCGGCGGCCAGGGCTTCTGGATCGCCCGTGTGCTTCGCCGGCTCGGCCTGCGTCCGGTGATCGTTGCTCCGTTTGGAGGGGAGACGGGAGACGTCCTTCGCGGCCTGTTGGGCACATGGGACGTTGATTTCACCGCCGTTGACATTCAACAGAGTTCGCCAGTTTATATGCATGACCGGCGCGGCGGGCAGCGCGTCTCGATCGCGGAATCGCCGATACCGGTTTTGAATCGCCATGAACTTGACGACCTGTATGGCCGCATGTTGAGCACCGCGGCCGGCGCCGAAATTTGCGTGGTCACCGGCCGGGCGCCGGGCGATACGCTGAGCGTCGAGCTATACCGGCGGCTCGGCGCCGATCTGGCCGCGTTGAACGTCGCCGTGATCGGCGACCTACATGGTGCCGAGCTCGAAGCCTTTCTGGACAAGGGCGCTCTCCATACCCTGAAAGTCAGCGACGGAGATCTGGTTGAGGACGGCGCGCTAGTGGAAGATGCCGGCACTTCGCAGCGAGTGAAAGCGCTGAGACGGCTGCGTCAGCTCGGCGCCCAGCGCGTCGTGCTCTCGTCCGACGCCCATCCAACGCTGGCTTGCTTCGGGGATGAGTTCTATCAGGCGCAGGTCCCTACTCTGGAGTCCGTTGATCATCGAGGATCGGGCGATTCCATGACGGCCGGGCTGGCGATGGCCGCGATCCATCGACTGGACCCGATTCGAGCGCTTCAAATCTCCTGCGCGGCGGGGGCCGCGAACGTGACACGGCACGGCCTGGGGAACATGGAAGTCGGTCTCGTGGAGCAACTGGCCGATCGCGTCGAAGTCGAGCCGCTGGACGGAGGAGATCATTGATGCCCGACCCCTCAAAGGCGGCGCCAGAGCGGCTCGTTGTGAACGTCGAGCCAGACGCCGGCAAACCCGTTCGCCCGAGGTTGCTCTTGACGAACGACGACGGCATTGAGTCGCCAGGCTTGCGTCTACTGGCGCAGTACCTCGCCAAGCGCCATGACCTCGTGGTCGTCGCGCCGAAGGATGACCGCAGCGGAAGTGGAACGGGTATCGGCCGGTTCGATCCCACCAAGGGCGTCAGCTTGAATGGCGTCAAACTGGAGGGCGTCGAGGCATATACCGTTGATGGTCCGCCCGGCTTGGCCGTGATGGCGGGCGCGTTAGGCGCATTCGGTCGACCGCCCGATCTCATCGTCTCGGGCGTCAATGCGGGCATGAACACGGGGCACTCGGTGATTCATTCGGGAACGGTGGGCGCGGCCCTGACGGCACGCACCTTCGGCGCGAGCGGGCTGGCCGTGAGTCTGCGATCGTCCGACCCCTGGCAGTGGGACACGGCGATCCGCGTTGCTTCAGGCGTCGTGGACTGGCTTTTGAGCCGGGCTGACATGCGAATGGTGCTGAACGTCAACGTACCGGCAGTGCCGCTCGAGCGGTTGAAAGGCGTGACCTGGGCGAAACTTGATGAGTTCGGCTACTTCCGCGTGGCGACGGCGAATCAG
>DATMEE010000048.1:0-7324 GCA_035557035.1 Phycisphaerae bacterium | reverse complement strand
CCGATCCAGTTGCGCTGCATGAGCTTAACCGACTCCGGCCAGTCGAGTTCTTCCAGATCTTTTTCCAGTCGGTCGGCGTACTTGGTAATGCGCAGCATCCACTGCTTGAGCGGCCGCTTGTAGACGGGATGGTTCCCGCGCTCGCTGCGACCTTCATTGGTCACTTCCTCGTTGGCGAGCACCGTGCCCAGCGCGGGGCACCAGTTCACTGGTACTTCCGCCAGATATGCCAGTCGGCGGGCATCGACATAAGTCCGGACCGCCGCTTCGCCGCCTTCGCGCACCGCATCGGGAATCGGCAGCTCGCTGATCGGCCGCGCCTTGCGGGCCGCGTCGTCATACCAACTGTTGAAAATCTGCAGGAATATCCACTGGGTCCAGCGGTAATAGGGCGGGTCGGTCGTGGAAAGCTCGCGGTCCCAGTCGTAGGAGAAGCCGAGCATCTTGAGCTGCCGGCGGAAATTGTTGATGTTCTTCTCCGTCGTGACGGCCGGGTGCTGGCCGGTGTCGATGGCGTGCTGCTCGGCGGGCAGGCCGAAGGCGTCCCAGCCCATGGTGTGCAGGACGTTGAAGCCGCGCATCCGCCGGTAGCGGGCGATGATGTCGGTCGCGGTGTAGCCCTCAGGGTGGCCGACGTGCAGGCCGGTGCCGCTGGGGTAGGGGAACATGTCCAGCACGTAGGATTTTTGCTTTTCGGGCACGAAGCCGGGATCGCCGGGGTTGGGGGTCTTGAAGGTCTTGTTGACCTCCCAATAGCCCTGCCACTTTGCTTCGATGGCTGCCGGTGCGTATTCGCTGCTCATTGCGAGAAAACCCTTTTGTTGGTGCGACGCGAACGCGCCAGTGTAGCCCGCGCGCAGGCCGCGGCCAATCGCGTTTACAATGAGGTTTCGTTCAGAATTTCCTCCACAAGACGGGCGTCTCTCTCGATTGCGAAAGGGCCATGCACTTGTCCGCCCCGGCGGATCTGCGACGTGCAGCGTTCTGGCTATTGACGATGTTGCGTTACCGCAACCCGCCCGCAGGAACTCACCTCGCGCGTGGGGCGCGCATTATAGGGCGCTCCGCGCTAACGATGGGTACGCCCTTTACTTACGAAGCACGATGCGAAATGGCGCCTTCGATGACCGCCGGGCACGCGAGGTGCTTCTCTCGCACATCACGTTCGCCGACATTCGGCGGAACATTCTCAAAGCCCATGACACCGGGGGGGAAACGCAATGGACGAGCAAAGTCTAGAAAAGACGCTGAGCGAACTGCTGCAGACGGTCGGCACGTCGAACGAAGCTCCGGAGATCGCGGCGGCTGTCAAGACATCCACGAGCAGCGATCATCTCGAGCAGGCGGTCGACAGCCTGCAGGACTCGCTCGACTATCTGCGTCTCACCGTGAAGTATCTTGTTTTTGATCTTGAGGCAACACGCCGCGAGAACGCCCATCTTCGAAAGATGCTGGAGGAAGATTCGGGCAACCAGAGCAGCCAGTGAACATGTTTCCGTCTTCGTCAGCTTGCGACGTTGGGAGACGCCGCGAGCCGACGCCGGGGGGAACTCGGCGGACTGTCGTAAGGGAATGAAAGTCGCGCCGGAGTCGCTCCCGAGCGCGACGACGAAATCCCAGAACGGGCGCAGGCGTTTTCCGTCTGCGCCTGTCGCTGTTTTACGATTCTTGGTGTGCCCGCCACCGGGTTGCAATCGCCGCAGCGCTGCCCGACCATTCACCGCATGTCCTCTCGCGCCCAGTGGGCGATGATTGCATGCGTCGTGGCGACGTGCGCCGCATCGGTGCTGCTTTACTCGGGCGACGGCCCCATCACCGAGGTCGCCGTCCAATCCGCGCAGTGGAATCCCGTGCTCGCCTTCTTCGCACGAGCATTTACGCTCCCCATTCCGACGGCCGGCCCTGCGGATGTGCGCGAGGTCGTGCTCCCCTGCGGCCTCTTGATCTTGCTGCTTGTCTATGCAACCGCGCCGCGTCTGCATGCCCGGACTGACCCGGTCTGGAGATTGCCGAATCTGCCGCTTCGATGGCTGGTGCTCACGGGAAGCCTCACGCTCTTCATCGCGCTGCTGTCGGCTTCGGTCAATCAGTCGTGGGCGCTTTCGTGGGGCTGGCTTGTTCGCATGGCCGCGGGGCTTTTGTGGGCCGCGGTGATCGCCCGCATGTTCACGGGGCGCATGATTCGGCACGCGGTCACGGGTTTGATCGCCGTCGCCGTCACGTCGCTGGTGCTCACCGTGTCCCAGCGGGCGGATCGTCATCTGGCGAACTTCATCTGGCCGATCGGACCGATCACGCCAACTGCCACCATGTCGGCACTTTGGGCGGCGATGGCGGGGGGAATCGTGGTGGGAAGCCGGACTCGTCGATCGAGCTTGGGCGCGATCGCCTCGTTCGCCGCGGTTTTCGTGCTGTCCATCTATGTTCTGGCGCAAAGCGGCCGGCGCGGCGCCGCGCTCGCCCTGCTCGCCACAACGGTGCTGTGCCTGGCCCATTTCGTGTGGTGGTCCACGCGCCGAGGGTCGATTCGGGTCGCCCTGGCCGGCGTAATGATCGCGTCAATCGCGGGGAGCGTGGCGTACGTCGCGAAGGAATGGCGAGATCCCGATCGGGTGGCGTCCGGATCGGTCAGCTATCGATTCGAGTATTGGCGTCTCTCGGCGGATCTCATTCTCGACCGGCTCTCGCTGGGATACGGCCCGGATACGTTTGTCGCGGAAATGACCAACACGATCGCGCCGCTGCGCGGGATTTCCCCGCACGTTTATCACGGCAACAGCGACCCGGCCGCGCACAACGAATGGATTCAGGCCGGCGTCGAGCTGGGCGTGCCCGGCGCGATGTTCTGGCTCATGCTTCCGCTGGGGGTCGTTTTTCTGGCGTGGAGATCGCCTTCAATGGGCGGCGGAATGTCGGCATCGATGCGTGATCCGGCCGTTCGCCGCCGATTTATCTTTGGCGATCCGGCCGTTCGGCCGTTGTCGCTCGCACTGGGGGCAGGCGTTCTTGTCATCGTGATCGCGGAGGCGTCGGGTGTGCTTTTGCGCAGCTCGATTCTGCCGGTCTGGTATTGGACGCTGCTGGGATTGCTCTGCGCGTGCGCTTCGAGCGCGCACTCGATTTACGCGACCCCGCCCGCCAGTCCTTCTGCAAGCCTCGCGCACGGGCGAACACTTCCGCGAGTCCTTGCCACCCTGATCGCCTGCGCGTTGGGTTTCGTGGTGTATATGGAGATGGCCGGCGCGGCCCGAGACCATGCACGCCGAGTTGTCACGTCCGGAGCGCTTGATTTGCGATTGAATTCATACTCAACACTGGCGCTCTGGCGCGAAGCCGCCATTGTTGCAACGGCCATCCCGGGCCAGTCGTCATCGGATGAGATGAAGAAAATCGCTGTCGAGCGCTGGCAGAAACTGTATGAGGTAATTCCGGGCTGGCTTGACACCTGCGCCCGCTATGCCCTGGCTTTGCTTGAAGTGAACGAGCGCGACTCAGCTCGCCGGGTTCTCGACACCTGCCTGCGCCGGGATCTGAACGCATACGAGCCCATGGCGAATATCGTGCATGCGCAGCAGTTTGCGACGGGACCGGTGGAAAAGCTTCAGTGCATGGAACGCGCATTACGACACGCCGGCATCGACGTAAACATCGCGGAGATCCTGAGAAGCATGACAGCAGACCCGGCGGCTATCGCATATCTGGCTGAGAAAGCTCCGCGGGCGCTGCAGCAGATCGATGCCACAACGAGAAATAATTCGCCTGTCGCGTGGGATGACGTCAGCGGTGAAATTCTTCGAATGGACGCCTTCGTGAGATGGCAGAACGGCGCCCACGCGGAGGCGATTCATCATCAGCGCTATGCAGCCGTTTGGTATACCTGGTTGGAGAGCGAGAATAGTGCGTATCGCCGCGACCACGATGCCGAGGTGTCGGCATGGTATACGCTGGCGCGGTGGCTGCACGAAGCTCATCCGGGGAATTTTGACGAGGCGTATCGCGCGATTATCGCCGCTGAACGATTCGCGGTGCTTGGAATCAAGCACGAGCAGGTGGCGGAACCGGATCCGAGCGCGGGATTTGTCGGCGGCGAAGTTGTGCCGACCGAATGTCCGGAACATCTTCGTCCGCTTTGGCGACTCTCGGCGCTCTTGCACGTCATGGTTGGGGATGAATCGTATCTGGCGATAAGAATTCTCGGTTACGTGCCGCCGGACCAGTGGAGCGATCAGACCATTCCGTTTGAACAGATGAAGCTTTACCGCCAGGCCGTCGATGAACTTTCCAAATTGCCCCCGGAGGGGCGGCCGCCCCATTATGATGAGCTGGTAAAGACCGTGTCGGCGCCATCTGTCGGGTAGAGACTTCGGATCAGCATTTTGGTTGCACCGCCGGGCATCGAGGAGAAGCGTTTGTTCAATCTCACATTTCATGGCGCCGCTCGCGAAGTGACCGGGTCTCTGCACCTGGTCGAGGCCGACGGCAGGCTCATCGCACTGGACTGTGGCATGTTTCAGGGGCGGCGGCGGGAGACGGAGGGCAAGAACCGAGTTTTTCCGTTCGATCCGACGAAGCTTCACGCGGTCGTGCTCTCTCATGCCCACCTCGATCACTGCGGGCGGCTTCCGCTGCTGGCCGCCGGCGGCTTTACTGGGCGGGTTTTCTCCACACCGGCAACGCGAGACCTGGCGGGACTGATGCTACGGGATTCCGCGCACATTCAGGAGGAAGACGCGGCGTATTTGAATGAGAAGCTGGAACGGAAGGGTCGGCCTCCGGTCACGCCGCTCTATCGCGAGCAGGATGCCGTCGATGCGCTCAAGTTATTCCAGAGCGCTCCGCCGGAACGGTCCATTCAGCTCACCGATCGATTGAGTGCCCGCTTCCTCGAAGCCGGCCACATGCTCGGCTCCGCGATGATACAGCTTGACTACGCGGGCGAGCACGCCAAGCACACGACGCTGCTCTTCTCCGGCGATGTCGGCCGATTCACCATGCCGCTGCTGCGCGATCCCGCGATGTTTCCAGCCTGCGATTATTTGATCTGCGAGAGCACCTATGGCGGCCGCCGTCATCCGCCCGGGGAGGACCTGAAGCAGCAGTTGGCCGACGTGGTTAACGATACGATTCAGCGCGGCGGCAAGATCATCGTTCCCGCATTCAGCGTCGGCCGCACGCAGGTGATCGTTTATTTTCTGCACCAGTTGCTGTTGGAGCACAAGATTCCGGTGATCCCGATTTTTGTTGACAGCCCGCTGGCAGTGAACGCGACGGAGGTGTTTCGGTTGCATCCCGACCTTTTCGATCAGGAGGCGCGCGAGTTCATCCGCCGGGGGTTGAACATTTTCGGCTGCGAGTCCTGCACCTACATTCGCGACGTCGAGGAGAGCAAGGCGCTTCACCACCGCCACGGGCCCATGATCATCATTTCCGCCAGCGGGATGTGCGAAGCCGGCCGCGTGCTGCACCATCTCAAAAACAACGTCGAGAGTCCGAAGAATACGGTGCTCATCGTTGGATTTCAGGCAGAGCATACGCTGGGCCGGCGCATCGTGGAGAAGCAGCCACATCTCAAGATTTTTGGCCGCGAGTACAAGCTTAAGGCAAAGGTGGTCGTGCTGAACGGATTCAGCGCGCATGCGGACCGCGACGAGTTGGCGCGGCTGTATCAGCCGATGGCCGCGGGTTGCCGGCGCGCGTTTCTGGTTCACGGTGAACCAGATCAAATGGTGGCGATGCAGGAGCAAATGCGGGCCAGCGGCTTTGCCGCGGTCGATATGCCCGAGGCGGGGACTACATACGATTTGGGACGGAACGCGGTGAGCGTAAAAAGTGTGGACGTTTGAGCTCCGGCGGCGATCGGCAACAAAAGTGAGATTCGCGGGACGGCGAGCGGGGAGAACCGATCCGGGCTCGTGGACGGTCCTGCCCCGGCGTCGCCGTAAAATCCGCAATCATTCCAATCGGAGGAATGGGGTGGGAAAACTGGGTGCAATCCCCGTTCCAGCCGAACTGGCATTGGGCCAGTATTCTAGATAGACAGTATAAACATGAGTCGGATAGGTGGTTTCAGGGGAATTGTTTGGGCGACCAATTTCTGGGACTCCCAACGATTGAGGAAAGCTACGCTGGTTTACCCACAAGTAAACTGGCAATTGCCGCGCCGTCGAGGTAGTTGAGCGTCTTTATTACCAAGTCGGCTTGCTCGATTTCTGACGATGAAGTCTGTCCTCTGAGAGCGACACAGATCATCCTTGCTCGATGAGCGGCTTCGACGCCGCTGGGGGCATCTTCGATCACGACGCACTTGGTGGGTTCGATTCCCATCCGCCGGGCGGCGAGCAGGAAGACTTCGGGATCCGGCTTGCCATGTGTTACGTCGGCGCCGGTTACGCGGGCCGCGAGCAGATCGTCAATCTTCAATGCGGAGCAGACCAGATCGACGTTTACCGGCGGGCCGGATGAGCCGACGGCAATCTTCGCGCCGGCCGCGAAGAGGCGGCGAACCAGGTTGCTCGCACCGGGCATTTCGGGGACGGCGTCGCGGATCAGGTCGCGGTAGATGGCCTCCTTGCGGTCATCGCAGCGACGGAGGGTTGCATCGTCGTCGATGCCGAAAAGGAGGTGGATGATCTCGCGGCTGCGCATGCCGAAGGTGGCGGCGAATTGGGCTTCGGTAATCGGCTTTCCGAATTCGATGGCGAGGCGGCGCCAGCTTTCGAGGTGGGCGTCGTAGCTGTCGACCAGGACGCCGTCGATGTCGAAGATGACGCCGAGGCCGGTGAGGGTGCGTCGAGGTTCTGTCACTGGATACACCGCCGGCGGTTGGGGCTTGGCGCAGAAAAAAAAGCGCCTTATGAATAGAAGCGGGGGTGCCTGAATATCGGCGCTTACCGCTTCCTTACGGGCGCGGCTCTGTTTTGCTAGGCGGCCTTGTTTGAGAGATTCTTGCGGGCGATGTCGACGATCTTGTCGAAGGCCGTGGGGTCGGCGATGGCGATTTCGCTCAGCATTTTGCGGTTCAAGTCGATCGAGGCGACCTTCATGCCGTTCATGAAGCGGCTGTAGGAGATGTCGCGGGCGCGGCACGCCGCGGTGAGGCGGGTGATCCAGAGGCGGCGGAAATCGCCCTTTCGCGCCCGGCGGTCGCGGTAGGCATATACGCCGGCCCGCAGGACGGTGTCGCGGGCGACGCTGAGCAGCTTGCTGCGGGCGCCGTAGTAACCCTTGGCGGCCTTGAGGATGCGCTTGACCTTCTTGTGGTGGGCGACGTGTGTTTTTGTTCTTGGCATCGGAAATTAACTCCGGAGTTGTTCTCTGTTACAGG
>DATMEE010000047.1:0-4751 GCA_035557035.1 Phycisphaerae bacterium | reverse complement strand
TTTAGGAGGCGGCCCGAAGGGCCCCGAAGTACGCGCACGACTCTTCCACAGGACACTTTGGTGGCGGAAAACAGATTGAAAATCGTCTGCGTCTGCGGCGCCCGCCCCAACTTCATGAAAATCGCGCCGCTCATGGAGGCTTTCGCCGAAACCGGCAAGATCGAAACGCTGCTGGTTCACACCGGCCAGCACTACGACGAGAAAATGAGCAAGCTCTTTTTCTCCGATCTGGAAATTCCGCAGCCCGACGTGAATCTCGAAGTCGGCTCCGCCAGCCACGCCGTTCAAACCGCCGAGATCATGAAGGCCTTTGAACCGATCGTGCTTCAATTCAAGCCTGACTGGGTCGTCGTGGTGGGAGATGTAAACAGCACAATCGCCTGCGCCCTGGTCGCAGTGAAGCTCGGAGTGAAAGTCGCCCACGTCGAGGCGGGTCTGCGGAGTTACGACCGCGAGATGCCGGAGGAGATTAACCGGCTGCTCACCGACGCGATCTCGGACCTCCTGCTGGTCAGCGACGCCAGCGGTCTGGAATCGCTCAAGCGCGAGGGCATTCCCGATGCAAAAGTGATCTACGTCGGCAATGTCATGATCGACACGTTGATGAAACACCGCGAGCGTGCCAAGCAATCGAAGATCATCGAGCAGCTCGGACTGACGCCCAAAAAATACGCCGTCGTCACGCTGCACCGCCCAAGCAATGTCGATCAACGGGAGACGCTTTCAGAAATCCTCGATGCGTTTGAAACGATCGGCCGCGACATGCCGCTCGTTTTTCCCATGCACCCCCGCACTCGAAAAAACATCGCCGCGTTGGGCCTCGGCGATCGGCTGCAAGCAATTTCAGCATTAAAGACCCCAGAACCGCTGGGGTATCTCGACTTTCTTAGACTCATGTCCGAGGCCGCGCTCGTCTTGACCGACTCCGGTGGCGTGCAGGAGGAAACCACGATCCTGAAGGTGCCGTGCCTGACGCTCCGCAACAACACCGAACGGCCGGCCACAATCACCGAGGGCACGAACCAGCTTGTAAAGCCGACAAGAGAATCCATCCTCGGCGCGTACCGTGACCTCGCGAATCGACCCACCGATTCGGCGCGCACACCAAAATATTGGGATGGGCGTGCGGCACAGCGAATCGCGGAAGTATTCGTCGGCGCCCTGGCGCGAACGCAAAAAGCGCTGTAAGACCTTTCTCGAGCGCTGGGATCGACCGGTACGAGAATCAAGAAGGGGCAGTTGAACCGGATTCGGCTCAACCGCCCTCTCGATTATTATCAAGTTCCCAGAGTTCTACTTAAGGCACGAGGAGGTCCACAAACGCCTGGACGTCCTCACCATCCGTATCGCCGTCCGCGGTCGTGTCGGAGCGCTCCACTCCACCCGGAGGCACTGGATTGCCGAGAAGCGCATCGACGAAACACGGCACATCGTCGGTGTTCAGCTCGCCGTTCCCGTCGCAATCACCGCGAACCTCTTCATTGCACAGGGCGCCGCACAGAGTCACGGCACCGTCTACGCAGGCTCCATCCCATTCGAAATCGCAGCAGAACGAATCGGCGGCGCAAACGGTTGACTGACAAGCCGCGTCGTCGCAACCGGGATTGGCATGGGCTGCACAGCAATTCCCGCCGAGGTCGCAAGCGTCGCCGATGCTGTCGCCATCGGTGTCAAGCTGGTCTGAGTTCGCGACGGCCGGACAGTTGTCATTGCCGTTCGCGACGCCGTCATCGTCACAGTCATCAAGAGGTTCTGTGAAAGAACAGGGCTCCGGACAAGAGCCATCGCAAAACAAGGTCGCTTCTCCAACGCAGGTATCATCCCATGCGGTTTCGCAGCAGAAGGGATCAAACCCGCAAACCGTCGCCTGGCATGCGGCATTTTCACAACCCGTACTCGGATGCTCCACGCAGCAATCGCCCAGGTCGCATGCATCCCCGACGCCATTGCCATCCGAGTCCAGTTGATCGCTGTTGGGGACGGTCGGGCAATTGTCGACGCTATCTATCACCCCATCCTCATCACAATCCAAGCTGCAAAGTTCTTGGGCCTGTTCTACACATAACTGGTCCCATTCTTCCTCGCAGCAAAACGAGTCAGCGGCACACACGGCCGCCTGGCAATCGCCGTCTTCGCAGCCGGGAGATATATGCGGCTCACAGCAACTTTGCGGGCCGCCGCCACCGCAGGAAGTACAAAGCTGCGCTGCCTCGTCGACACATTGGCCATCCCACGCAGTCGTGCAGCAGAAGGAATCGAAGTCACAAACCAGCGTTTGACATTCAGCGTCAGAGCAGCCCGGAGTCAGATGCTCCGCGCAACAGCTTTCGGCTGATGCACATACGCCACAGGATTGCACCGCCTGTGCCACGCAGAACTCATCCCATTCTTCCTCGCAGCAAAACGAGTCCGCCGCACAAATCGCAGCCTCGCACGCGGCGTCATCACATCCGGGGGTTGCATGAATCGTACAGCATGAGCTTTGGGCGTCAGCCTTCTGTGCAACAAGCAGCAGAACGGCCGCGACCCCGAACAATAGAGGTGTACATCGCTTCATAGCCAGACTCCTGAAAAATTCGACGAGGGTTCGCTCGTCAGGGACCTGTTCGCTCGCCTGCACGCTCGTGTCTCGTGCGAATATTCTGGATGCTCGGGTTCGGAAGCCAATTGTCCAGTAGTGGCTATCGTAACCGAGACGGGAGAGCGATTTCAAGCGCACGAAAAAGGGACCGGCGTGGCTCGCAGAGCCCTACGACCGGTCCCTGAATTGAGGCTTTTTCGGTTGAGAATGCGGAGTCGGCTTACATTCCCATTCCGCCCATGCCGCCGCCCGGCATCTTGGGCTCCTTCTTTTCCTTGATCTCAGCCACCGCGGCGTCGGTGGTCAGCAGGAGAGCCGCCACGGACGCGGCGTTCTGCAGCGCCACACGCTCGACCTTGGCCGGCACGATGACCCCTGTCTTGAACAGGTCTCCGTATTCGCCGGTCAGCGCGTTGTAGCCGAAGTTCGCATCCTTCGACTCGAACACCTTCTGTGCGACGATGCTCCCATCAACGCCGGCGTTCTCGGCGATGCACTTGATCGGCGCCCAAAGCGCTCGGCGAACGATATCAACGCCCGTCTTCTGATCGCCCGAGAGCTTCTTCTCTTCGCGATCCAGGACCGCCGCCAGCGCCCGCAACGGCGCCACGCCGCCGCCGGGAAGAATTCCTTCCTCCACGGCCGCTCGACACGCATGCAGGGCGTCCTCGACTCTGGCCTTCTTCTCCTTCATTTCAACTTCGGTCGCAGCGCCGACCTTGATCATCGCCACGCCGCCCGACAACTTCGCCAGTCGCTCTTCGAGCTTCTCGCGGTCGTAATCGCTGCTGGTCTTGCTGGCTTCGTTCTTGATCTGCTCGATGCGGCCCTTGATGTCGCTCGTCGAACCAGCGCCTTCGATGATCGTCGTGTTTTCCTTGTCGATCACCACGCGCTTGGCCTGGCCGAGGTCCTTGAGTTCGAGACCTTCGAGCGTGATGCCCAGGTCCTCGAAGATCGCGCGACCATTGGTCATGATCGCAACGTCTTCGAGCATGGCCTTGCGGCGATCGCCGAAGCCCGGCGCCTTGACCGCGCAGGCCTGGAGCGTGCCGCGAAGCTTGTTCACGACGAGCGTCGCCAGGGCTTCGCCTTCGACATCTTCGGCGATGATGAGCAGCGGACGGCCGCTCTTGGCCACCTTCTCCAGCACCGGAATCAGGTCCTTGATCGACGAGATCTTCTTCTCATGAATCAGGATGTAAGGCTTTTCGAGCCGGCACTCCATTTCGGCCGGATCGTTGATGAAGTGGGGCGAGAGGTAGCCCTTGTCGAACTGCATGCCTTCGACGAGCTCGACGATGGTGTCAAGCGTCTGACCCTCTTCGACGGTGATGACGCCGTCCTTGCCCACCTTATCCATCGCCTGGGCGATTTTGTTGCCGATGTCCGTGTCGTGATTGGCCGCGCAGGTGCCGACCTGGGCGATCTGCTTCGAGTCCTTCACCGGCTTGGCCATGCGCTTGTACTCGGCGACGATCGCCTCGACGCCGGCCTCGATGCCGCGCTTGAGGTCCATCGGGTTCGCGCCAGCGGCCACGTTCTTGAGTCCCTCGTTGAAAATGGCCTCAACATAAACGGTCGCCGTGGTGGTGCCGTCGCCCGCGTCGTTCGACGTCTTGGTGGCGACTTCCTTCACCATCTGGGCGCCCATGTTCTCATAGGTCTCCTCAAACTCGATCTCCTTCGCGACGGTCACGCCATCCTTGGTGACGGTTGGCGAGCCGAAGGACTTCTCCAGCACCACGTTCCGGCCGCAGGGGCCCATCGTCACCTTCACCGCCCGGGCCAACATGTTGACACCGGTGCGGATGGCCTCTCGGGCCTCCATGTCGAATGCAATTTTCTTGGCTGCCATTTTGGTTATTCTCCTTGAAACTCGTTTTCGTCGATTTGACGTGTATTCCAATTATGCTTCTTCGGGTTCAAATGCCCATTCGGCGGGGGTATAGGTCAGCAAGGTTCCCACGCGCAAGCGTTCTTTGGGGCTGAGCGATTTGTCGAGCAACTCATTCACGCGCTTGTATCGATCCTGATAGCTTAGTCCGTCGAATTCCGATGAAATGACGTGACCGCAAACCTTACCATCGGGCAGCGTTTCGAGATCCGTCTGGCCTTCCTGAAGCCCCGAATCGAGGATGGCTCCTATCTTCCTTTCGATCGCAGTCTT
>DATMEE010000046.1:0-3949 GCA_035557035.1 Phycisphaerae bacterium | reverse complement strand
ATCCAGGCGATCGCTTCGAACAACGCGACGATGGTTTTTTGCACTCTCTCGCGGTGATTTATAACTTCAGCGCGGGCGGCGATCAGACCGGACGTCGGTATGTCGAGCAGGTCGCCGATCAACATGAACTTTTTGAAACCTTTGGTCACCGCTTTGTCGTCGTAGGGCGGTGTCAGCACGGCGCCGGCGACCTGCCCGCTGGCCATCGCAGCGAAGCTTCCCGCAGTGCCGCCGGTCATGATGAAGCCGACTTCTTTTTCGTTGATTTCGTACTTCTTGAACCAGGCCGTCATCAGTTGATGACCCGTAGTGCGAATGCCTGACACGGCGATCTTCTTGCCGAGCAGGTCCTGCGGCTTGTTGATATCCTTGCTGGTCACCAGCATCCACGGCGTGATGTTGTAGAAATTGAGCACGACCACCAGCGGCAGCCCGGCGACCGCCGCCGAGATGCCGGTCGAGAGCGACGGGAAAAAATTGATATTGCCGTTGATGAGCGCCTGCGGCTGGATCGCCGTATTCATTTGTATGTATTCTGCTTCGAGCCCGACTTTCTTGAGAAAGCCTTTCTCCTGGGCCACGTAAAAAGGCATGTAGGTGAGCGCCACGGAAGGGAGACCGACGCGGATCTTTTGCGTAACCTCGGCGGCGGCGATCACGTGCGGAAACAGCAAAGTCGCAGCGCATAGAATGCGCGTCCATGATTTTGTCTGCGTCATCGTTAGATCCCTCATGCAGCGGCTGAGTTTTACATCGAGCTGATCTTAGCGAAGAGCGGCGTTGACGGTCAAACATTCGCTGCGGTTACTCCCCTTGCATTGGGGCGAAAAACTCGCTCGATTCGAATGCGTTAGCCTTGACCGACTTGAACGGAGCGCATCCTTCGACGGGACTCATCTATGAGCGTAGGCCGAACCGCTCATGGTGAGCTCTGTCGAACCACTTGAACGCTTTGAACGACTCCTGCGTTGCTTGGGCGGTTTGACAGTCAGAGCCCATCAATAGTAATCACGAACAAGTCGATACGCGCGGTCGCCCCACAGTGCGCGTGGAAGAGGCAAGAATCTCGTAGGGGCGACCGGCCGGTCGCCTTTACCTAGATTTTTGATTATGGCATCTCCCGCACAATCTCCTGTTGCGCGCTTCGCTGGGCACGCGGATCTCCCCGGCGTGCGCCTCTGGTACACGGACAGCGGCGGCGCCGGCGTTCCGGTCGTGCTGCTCCACGCCAACACCGGCAACGCCGATGGTTGGCAGTACAATATTCCGGGATTCGTCGAGGCCGGATATCGCGCCATCGCTTTCGACCGGCGCGGATGGGGCCGGAGCACGGCGAATCCGGACACCGGCTCTCAGCCCGGTACCATCGCCGAGGATCTCCACTCGTTGGTAGAACACCTGAAGATCGATCGGTTTCATCTCGTTGCCGTGGCGGGCGGCGGCTTCGCCGCCTACGACTACGTCCTCTGGCATACGGAGCGGCTGCGCAGTTTGGTTGTCGCCGCCAGCGGCGGCGCCATCGTCGACGAAGATTTGAGCAAGCTGCGCGAGAAGACCACCCTTCCAGATTTCAAGAATTGGCCGCCGGAGTTTCGCGAAGTCAGCATGGGTTACATGGCGACCAATCCCGAAGGCCTGCAACGCTGGCTGGAGATTCACAACAACTCGCAACAGAAAGACGTGAAGGCACAGCCGCAACGCACGACGATCACGTTCGACAAGCTCGCGACGATCCGCGTGCCGACACTGTTGGTGCCCGGAGATCAGGACCTGCAGTGCCCGCCCTGGGTCATGCGCCGCCAGCTCGCCCGTATTCCCGGCGCCGAGTTCATCGTACTGCCCGAGGCTTCCCACTCGATCAACTGGGAGCAGCCCGAGGCCTTCAACCGCCATGTCCTAGAATTTATCCGCAGACATTAGCAGTCACGAATAGAGTTTTTTGCATTCGCGCAAAAGCTAATCTTAGATTTTGTCATTGCAAAGTTTATCTGCACGGCGCGATCATGTTGACGACGCACTCGGATAGTTTTCATCATGTAACGTCTGAGCGGTGCAAAACGTAAAACAATTGGAGGGCCAGGCGATAGAGTAAAGTTACGCAAGTCTGATACGCCGCGCCGCTTTGCGGCTCTTCGTAGACAGCTGCGGGCTGAGTAGCTCGCCAACCTCGCGGCGCTTGCGGAGCAAGTCGTGGACGTCCAAAGCCAGATCGATATCAGCAGTTTCAGTCTGAAGAGGTTCAAAGATCTGATCCAATAAAGCTCGATTCCTCTCTCGATATCGCAATATCTGCTCGATTCTTTGCCGGAGTGACTGCGAAATTATTTCTTGTGTTGAACGGCGCCGGCCCCGTTGTCATTTTAACCGATTGTCAAAAGTAAAGACCCGATAGTTCGGCGCGGGAGAAATCGACGTTAATAAACGTTCCCCGTGTACTCGACGATGTACATGCCGCCTCGTCGTCGGTCGGTGAGATAGATCAACCGGTCCGCGTCCACGAAGATGTCGTTGATCTCCGGCGCTTGTTCGCCGGGTGGCGGTGGCGGCAAAAAGTGGCCGACTTCGACCGGCCGATCCGGATCGCTGATATCCGTAACGCGCATGCCCGCGCAGAACCAAGTGGAGAAGATCAAGTTCTCGCTCTGAAATCCGTTGGCGTAGTTCTCGTGAAGATTATGCGGTCCGAAGCGGACCGGACGATCGTGAAAGCTCTGCCACGGCGAATTCTTGGGCGGCTTGGGCTCGGCGAAGCTGCTGATGATCACCGGTTGGCGCTCTTCTCTGATATCGATGATCCAGATGCGCTTGTCGCCATTGCGCTCGCGGCCTCCGGGCGAATACTCGCAAAGCGCAACGAGCAGGCCGCGGCCGGGCAGCGGCAGGGCGGTATGGGCGTAGCCGCCGTACGGCGGGCACCAATTCACTCGACTGATGAGTTTGGGCAAGCTTAGCTCCGTGATGTCGAGTATCGCCACGCCGGCATCGGTGCAAGAGACGTAAGCTCGATTGCCATACGGGATTGCGCCGTGCACTTGAAACTTGTCATGCGCGGGGTCGAGCAGTTCCCATGGGTTTGGGTCGTCAGCCTTCGTGCCCGGAGGCCACCAGCAACCGAGCAGCTTTGGCTCGGTTGGATCAGAAAGGTCGACAATGTGATAGCCACGCGAGCCGGATACCGGCGCGGCTATGTGGGCGTAGGGCGCCTCGCGATACCAGATGCGGTGAACGCCGCGCATACCGACCGGATAGAAGCCGACTAGCTTCGGGTCGGTGGGATCGTCGAGGTTGTAGACGTTCAGTCCGGTGACTGGCTCTTCGGGCCCGGTCTTGGCCAGGTAAGAGATGTATTCGCTGTTCTGGATCAACGTGTTGCCGACGATTTGAACTTTGTGGTTGTGGGTATTGGGCGGATGAGGAATCTGACGCAGCAAACGTGGGTTTGCTGGGTCCGAGACGTCGAGAATCGACAGCGCCATTTTGCTTTTGCCCACGTGGGCGACGTAGGCATACTGCCCGGTCTTGATAATCTGCATGCCGTCGCCGCTGCCGTCCAGATCGTGATGCCCGATTAACCTGGTATTTCTTGTGTCGCACTCCGCTTGCATTTTTCGCAGGTCAGCGGCGAGAGTTTGCATGATTCGTCTTCCTTCTCATTCAATCAGCTTTGGCCGGTGCGCGGGATCGAAACCGTCGCGCGACCCCCGTCCAGCGCGAGATCACTTCTGTCTACCGACGATATCCTTGGCGAAGTTTCGCACTTTGGCGGCAACGGGGCGCATGGCGTACGCGATCGTCTCCCACACCTCGTCTTCGCTGGCGCCGTGTTTACGCGCTCGGTCGAAGTGAAGTTTTGCGCCGTGTTCATGGCCGATCGCCAGGTTGACGGCAAACTTGATCAGCTCCGCAGCCTTTGGATCCAAGGACCCTTCCTTATATTTCACGCCAAATA